>NZ_WAAS01000026.1:0-44761 GCF_008806585.1 Micromonospora sp. AMSO12t | reverse complement strand
CGCGGAGGTACCCGTGCCCAAACGCCTCACCACCCTGCTCGCCTCGGCCGCGCTCACGATGCTCTTCGTCTTCGGGGTCTCCTCCCCCGCCGCCGCCGTCACGACCTCGCAGAAGCTGTCCGTCCTCTCCAGTTGGACGCAGACGAGCGCCTCCAGCTACAACTCCTGGAACTCCGGCCGGCTCAACCAGGGCGCCTGGGCGGCGTACGGATTCAACTGGTCGACCGACTACTGCTCGTCGAGCCCGGACAACCCGCTCGGCTTCACGTTCAACCTCTCCTGCTACCGGCACGACTTCGGCTACCGCAACTACAAGGCGATGGGCCGGTTCTCCGCGAACAAGGCCCGCCTCGACGACGCCTTCTACGCCGACCTGAAGCGGGTCTGCGCCACGTACAACGCCGCCGTCCGGCCCGCCTGCACCAGCCTCGCCTGGACGTACTACCAGGCCGTCAAGGCCTTCGGCTCGCTCGCCGCCGTGCAGCAGGCCGACATCGACCGCGCCGCCCGGATGAAGGCCGACGCCGAGAGCCGCGCCGCCCTGCGCTGACCGCGCCCGTACGCCCAGGGGTTCGCGTCCCCGGCCAGCCCGATGACGCGGACCCCGACCGGCGGGTCCCACCCGCCGTCAGGCGTGGCCGGTGTGGTGGCGGCGACGGTCCGGGGCGACGGACTGCCGGGGAGCCACACGGGCGTGACCGGCGCCGAACCTCGCCGAGCCGACCGCCAGGTCCGGATGCTCGACGGCGAGGGCCAACGCCGCCGCCTCCTCCAGCCCCAGCTCGGTCCCCTCGCCGTACGCGCCGTCGAAGGTCGCGTCGCCCAACTCCCGGCGCAGCTCCCCCTGCCGCTGCGCCCAGTACCCGCCGTAGATGCCCGGGGCGCAGCGCATGCTCGCCCGGGTCGCCCCCGCCGCACCGAACAGGCGGGCCGCCGTCAGCCCGTCACCGCCTGCCGCGCAGCGCACGGCCATCGCGTTCAGCGTGTCGCAGGCCCGACCGTGGAAGCCGTGGCTCATCCGCGAGCGCAGCGCCACCTGGAGATGCTCGTGCGCGGCGACCAGGTCCCCGCGCGCCAGGGCGACCATCCCGAGCAGCATGTCGACCGAGCGCCGCCCCCGCTCTACCGGGCGGGCCGCCTCCACCGGGCGGGCCGCGCCCAGCAGCTCGGCCGCCTCGTCCAGGGCGCCCCGCCGCCAGAGCAGCTCGGCCAGGCTGAACACCCCGAAGAGCGCGTCGCCGAGCACCTCCTGGCCGGACGCCCAGTCGATCACCTCGCGGCAGATCCGCTCCGCCTCCGCGAACTGTCCCATGTCGACCAACGGGGCCGCCCGCCCGGCGAGCACCCGGGCGAGCAGGCCGGCGTCGCCCGCCTGCCGGGCCGCCGCCTCCGCCCGCTGGGAGTAGCGCAGCTCCTCGGCGAACTCGCCGTCCGCGCCGGCGTGCAGCGAGTGCATGTGGTACGCCGCCGCCAGCTCGGCGTCCGGGATCCGCTCCCCCGTCTCGGCGATCCGCCCGTACAGCCGGAACAGCCAGAGCCGCCCCTCCCGGGCCAGGCCCCGCTCCCGCCACCACTGGTCGAGGCCCCCGGCCAGCCGCAGGCCGGCCCGGGCACTGCCGCCGGTGGCGCACCAGCGCAGCGCGGCGCGCAGCTCGCCGGCGAGCGGGTCGAGGACGTAGAGCGACAGGGTCACCGGCCGCCCGTCCGGGCCCAGGTGGGCGCGCTCCAGCGCGTGCGTCGACCACGCCACGTGCCGGTTGCGGGCCGACCTCTCCTCCCCCGCCTCCGCCAGCCGCCGCGCCGCGTACGCCCGGATCGGGTCGAGCATCCGGTAGGTGCTGCCCGAGGCATGCGGCTCCGCCAGCACCATCGACTTGTCGACCAGCACCGAGAGCGGATCGAGCGGGTCGTCGCCGAGCAGCCACTCCACCGTCGCCAGGTCGACCGGGCCGGCGAAGACCGCCAGCCAGCGCAGCAACCGGGCGGCGCGCGGCCCCAGCGTGCGGTACGACCAGGTGACCGTGGCCTGCATCGTCAGGTGCCGCTCGGTGGCGGAACGCTGCACCGCCCGGACGGCCGGGCTGGGCGGCACCATCCCCACGGCCGCCGCCACCAGGTCCACCGTGTCCGGCCGACCGCCCGGCCGGTCCGGCTCCACCGGCGGGTCAGGGTCCTCCCGGCCCGCGTCGAGGGTGCCCAGCACGTCGTCGAGGCGCTCGGCGAGCTGCCCGACGGAGAGCACCCGCAGCCGGGCGGCGGCCAGCTCAATGGCGAGCGGCAGCCCGTCCAACCGACGCACCACCCGCCGCAGGTCGGCCGACTCGCCCGGATCCGGCGGCCGGCCGCCCCGGGCCGCCGCCGTCCGGTCCAGCAGCAGCGCGACCGCGTCGCTCTCCGCCCTGTCCACCGGCGGGTCGACCGACAGCGACGGGATCCGCCAGACCACCTCGCCCGGCAGGCCGAACGACTCCCGGCTGGTGGCGAGCACCCGGACGCCCACCCCGCCGGCGAGCAGCCGGGAGATCACGTCGGCCGAGGCGGCCGGCTGGGCGTCGCAGGTGTCCAGCAGGACGAGCATCCGGCGCGCGGCCGCGTACTCCACGAGCGTGTCGACCATCGGGCGGCCCGGCTCGGGACGCAGACCGAGCACGGCGGCGACCTCGAACGCCACCAGACCCGGGTCGGTGACCGCGGCGATGTCGACGAACCAGACACCGTCCGGATGGGACTCCACCAGGTCGACGGCGAGCTCCACGGCCAACCGCGTCTTGCCCGCACCCCCCGCGCCGAGGACGGTGACCAGCCGGTGCGCCTCCACCAGCTGCTTCAGCTCGGTCCGCTCGGCGTGCCGGCCGACGAACGAGGTGACCGGGGTCGGCAGGTTGTGCGCGGACGCGTCGGCGGTGCGGGGCCGCGGGAACTGCCGCTCCAGGCCGGGCGCGACCAGTTGGAAGAGCCGCTCCCGGTCGTCGAAGCCGCGCAGCCGGTGCAGGCCCAGGTCGTGCAGGGACACGTCGGGCGGCAGCGGCTCCGCGTGCCGCGCCGTCGACGCCGAACAGAGCACCTGGCCGCCGTGGGCGGCCGCGGCGATCCGGGCCGCGCGGTGCACCTCCGGGCTGACGTACTCGCCGTCGCGCGGCTCCGCCCAGCCGGTGTGCAGCCCCATCCGGACCCGGGGCATGGCCTCGGCGGTGGGCCACTCGTGGCTGGCCAGCGCCCGCTGCGCGGTCAGGCAGGCGGTCAGCGCGGCCGTCGCGTCGGGGAAGGCGAGGAAGAACGAGTCCCCCTCGGTCAGCAGCTCCGCGCCCTCGGTCGCGGCGATCGTGCGGCGCAGCAGGCGGCGGTGCTCCCGCAGCACCGGGCGGTAGTCCGGGCCGAGCAGCTGGGCCAGCCGGGTGGAGCCCTCGATGTCGGTGAAGACGAAGGTCACCAACCCGCTCGGAAGGTGGATCCGTGGCGACATGGTGGAACCTCCGCCCGTGACGTCGGACTCATGCTGCCTGATACCGGACCATCACGCATCGTGAGAACGGTCGGCCGGAGCCGACTGCGGGCCCGCAGGTCAGCAGCCGCAGCCACCGCCGCAACAACCCCCACCGGCCGGCGCCGGCGCGCCACCGGCCGCGCCGCCGCCCCGGCCGGTGACCGCGACGGTGGAGAGGAGCTTGACCGTGTCGGTGTGCCCCTGCGGGCAGGACGCTGGCTCAGCGGCCTGCGACATCGGGCGGTTGACCTCGTAGGTGTCGCCGCAGGCGCGGCAACGGAACTCGTACCGGGGCATGGCACCAGGGTACGACCGGTCCTGACGTACGGGGGGACATGGGTGATACTCAACTTGTGGTGGACGGCGAGGACAGGACGACCCTTCGGCCCCTGCGGCCGGCGGCACCGATCGACGGGCCGCTCGCCGGTTCCGGCGCCGCGCCCGAACCCGCGACGCGGTTGCCGCGTCCCCGCCGCCCCTGGCTGAGATCCACCGCCGCCGGCGACACGAAGCCGGCCACGGAAACCAGGCCGGCGACCGAGCCCACCGCCGAGACGAAGCCCGCGACCGAGGCCAAGCCGGCGACCGAGGCCACCGCCGAGAAGGCGAAGCCGGTCGACGAGGCGAAGCCGGCCACCGGCACCAGGCCGGTCACCGAGCCCACCGCCGAAGCGAAGGCGGCGGAAGAGGCGAGGCCGGCGGAAGAGGCGCAGTCGGCGGAAGAGGCGAAGTCGGGCGACGGGCCGGCCGCCGACGCGAAGCCGGCCACGACCGGGAAGCCGGACGACAGCGCCGGCACGACCGGGAAGCCGGGCGACAGCGCCGCCACGGCCGCGAAGCCGGACGACGGAACCGCAGCCGGCCCTGACACGAAGGCCGGCGGCGCGGCCGGGGCCTCCACGACCGGGCCCGGGGCGAAGACCGGTGACGACGCCGGCGCCGCGTCGGCCACGGGCGCGGGCGACCTCGCGAAGACGAAGGTCGACGTGCCCGCCACGAAACCGGCCACCGGGCCCCGGCGCCGCCGGGTGCAGTTCGCGCACGCCGTACGCCGGCCGCCGCACCGCGTCGCGATGGGCGCCGCCCGCGCGACCCGGGACTGGTCGCGGCGGCCCAGCGGGCGACTCACCCTGCCCGGGGTGTTCCTGCTCGCCCTGGTCGCGGCGACGGCTGCGGCGGGTGCGCTGCTGGTGCCCGCGACGGCCCGGGGACCCCGTCCGGTCGCGGTCGACGCCACCTCCACCGCGCCGACCACCGTTCCGCAGGCGCCGCTGCCCGGCGGGACCCCACTGCCTGGCGGCACGGTGCTGCCCGGTCAGACGCCACTGCCCGGCGGCACGGTGCTGCCCGGCGGGACGGTGCCGCCCGGTCCACTCCCCGGCGGGGTCACCGGCCGGCCGTCGGACGCGCTGGCCGGCTGGGCCGCCCAGGTCGGGCCGAAGGTCGGCATCTCGCCGGTGGCCGTGCAGGCGTACGGCTACGCGGAGGTGGTGCTCGCCCAGACCAACCGCAGCTGCGGGCTGAGCTGGACCACCCTGGCGGCCATCGGGTTCGTCGAGTCGGGGCACGGCCAGGCCAACAACGCGACGCTCCGCCAGGACGGCAAGGCGCTACCCGAGATCATCGGTCTGCCGCTCGACGGGCAGGGCGGCCGGATGCGGATCCCCGACACGGACCGCGGCGTGATGGACAAGGACCCGATCCTCGACCGGGCGGTCGGGCCGATGCAGTTCATCCCGACGACCTGGCAGGAGATCGGCGCCGACGCCGACAACGACGGCGTCAAGGACCCGCACGACCTGGACGACGCCGCCCTCGCCGCCGGCAACTACCTCTGCAAGGGCGGCCGGAACCTGACCATCCCCGCCGACTGGTGGAACGCGATCCTGTCCTACAACGACGTCCGCCGGTACGCCCAGGATGTCTACGACACCGCCAACCGGTACGGACAGGCGAGCCGCACGTGAAGTGATCGTCTGCATACATTGGAGAACTGGACACTTCCCCCGGGCAGCGGTTAGCGGCAAGCTAGACGGGTGATGGTGCGCGAGTGGGACCCCAGGACCGCGTCGTCCGTCGAGATCGCGTCGCTGCTGGACACGCTGAACGCGGTCCTGGCGGCCGATCTGCCGCAGGACCCGCCGTGGCGGGAGAGTTCCATGCGGGAATACCTCGCCGAGGTGATGCCCGGTGAGCGGCGGATCTCCTGGGTCGCCCAGGCGGAGCCGGCGGCCGACGGCAGCCCGGGGGCGATCCTGGGCCACGTGCACGTGCTGCTGCTCGGTGACATCGGGGTGCTGGAGGTGCTGGTGCACCCGGCGGAGCGGCGCACGGGCCTCGGGCGGGACCTCGTCCTGACCGCCGCCCGGCGGGTCTACCAGGAGGGCTTCCAGTCGATCGGGGTCGAGGTGGTCGGCGACACGCCGGCCGTCGCCTTCTACGAGTCGCTCGGCTTCTCGAAGGAGTACGTCGAGACCCGCAGCGTGCTGGACTTGTCCGGGGTGGACTGGGCCGAGCTGTCCGAGATGGCCACCGGCATCGGCGCGGGCTACCACCTGGAGTTCCACCCCGGCGGCCCGCCGGACGAGCTGATCGAGACGTACGCGCGGGCCAAGGCGGAGGTGCGCGACGTCGAGGACGGCGAGCTGCGCCCCAGCTCCTACGACCCGCAGCGGCTGCGCGACAGCCTGGACTGCCTGCACCGGCGGGGCATGAAGCCCTACATCGTGCTCGCTCTGCACGAGCAGACCGGTGAGGTCGCGGGGCTGACCGAGGTGGTCGTGCCGGTCCAGCATCCCACCCGCGCCGACCAGTACGACACCATCGTCGTGCAGGACCACCGGGGCTACGGCATCGACCGGGCGATCAAGGCGCGGATGCTGATGGAGCTGCGCTCGGCGGAGGCGGAGCTGACCGAGGTGCAGACGTGGAACGCGCAGGCCAACGAGGCCATGCTCAAGGTCAACGCCGAGTTGGGCTACCGCCCGGACCGCGAGTGGTGCGAATACAGCATCGACGTGGCCGAGCTGGTGCACCGCCTCGACGCCGGACGCTGACCGGAACGTTCACGAAACTGTCCGGTGGGGGATGGACGGCGGTCAGCACCGACCCTTAACGTGCGTTAGTTCCCCGCCCACCCATCGTGGAGGCCTCATGCGCCCGCGCCGCACTCTTGCCGCGCTCGCGACCGCCACCGCCGCCGTGACCGTCGCGGCTGTCGGCGTCGCACCCACCGCGGCCAGCGCCGCGCCCACCGACCTCTTCATCTCCGAGTACGTCGAAGGCTCGTCGAACAACAAGGCGATCGAGCTGTTCAACGGCACCGGCGCCGCCGTCGACCTGGCCGCCGGCGGCTACCAGCTCCAGTTGCACTTCAACGGCTCCACCACGCCGACGAACCTGGCCCTCACCGGCACCGTCGCGGCCGGCGACGCCTTCGTCCTCGCCGCCGCCTCGGCCGCGCCGGGCATCCTGGACCGGGCCGACCAGACCACCAGTGCCAGCCTGTTCAACGGCGACGACGCGATCGTGCTGCGTCGGGGCGGCACCGTGCTCGACTCGATCGGCCAGGTCGGCGTCGACCCGGGCACCGAGTGGGGCACCGGCGTCACCAGCACCGCCGACAACACGCTGCGCCGGTCGGCCGCCGTGACCTCGGGCGACACCGACCCTTCCGACGCGTTCGACCCGGCCGCGCAGTGGGCCGGCTTCCCCGTGGACACGTTCGACGGCCTCGGCGCGCACGTCGTCGACGGCGGCGGACCGGTCGACGCGCCCGCCACGCTCACCTGCGGCCCGGCGCTGGTGACCTCGGTCGGCACGGCGGCCACCCGGGAGGTCACCGCCACCGACCCAGACGACCGCATCGTCGACCTGGCGGTCACCTCCGTCGACCCGACCCCGGCCGCCGGCTCCGTCAGCCGCTCGGCGGTCACCCCGGCCGACGCGGTCGGCGGCACCGCCCGCGCCACGGTCGCCACGAGCCCCGACCTGGCCGCCGGGGCGTACACCGTGGTGCTGACCGCCACCGACGCGGACGGCGGCACCGCCACCTGCACCCTGGCCGTGCAGGTGACCCGGGAGCTGACCGTCGGCGAGGTGCAGGGCCCGACCAACGACGCAGAGTCCGGCCCCGCCGACCGGTCGCCGCTCGCGCCGGGGACCGGCAACGGGACCAGCAGCACGCTGTACGACGTACGTGGCGTGATCACCCAGCGGACCCTCGCGCGCGACTCGTCAGGCCGCGACCAGCACGGGTTCTTCCTGCAGAGCCGTAGGGACGCCACCGACGGCGACCCGACCAGCTCGGACGGCATCTTCGTCTTCATGGGCTCGTTCACCTCTTTGATCGGCGGCTACGTGCCGGCGGTCGGCGACGAGGTGGTGCTGCGCGCCCGGGTCTCCGAGTACTTCAACTTCACCCAGCTCTCCGGCGCGTCGCTGGTGCGCCGGATCGCCTCCGGCGTGGACGTGAACGCCGAGGTCCAGGTGACCGACGCGGTGCCGCCGGTCGAGGTGGCGGCGGCGCAGCGCTTCTTCGAGCGGCACGAGGGCGCCCGGCTGCGCGTACGGGCCGGCAGCGGCGCGGTGAGCGGGCGCAACGTCTTCGCCTCCACCGCCGACGCCGAGATCTTCGTGATCGACCGGGACGACCCGCTGCTCGACCGCGCCGACCCGTACGCCCGCCGGGTGTTCCGGGACGCGCACCCGCTCGACAACGACCCGGGCCGCCGCTTCGACGACGGCAACGGGCAGCGCGTCCTGCTCGGCAGCATGGGCGTGAAGGGCACCACGGGCGACAGCGCCACGCTGCTCCCGCCCGCGCGCACCTTCGACACGCTGACCGTCGACGCGGTCGGCGGGCTGTACTACTCGTTCGAAAAGTACGGCGTGCAGGTCGAGGCGGCGGCGTTCACGGGCGGGGCCGACCCGTCGACGAACAACCCGCCGAAGCCGGCCAACCGGTCGGAGGAGGTCGCGGTCGCGACCTACAACGTCGAGAACCTGTACGACTACCGTGACGACCCGTTCGACGGCTGCGACTTCGCCGGCAACGCCGGCTGCACCGGGGTGCGTCCGCCGTTCGACTACGTCCCGGGCAGCGAGCAGGAGTACCGCGAGCAGCTCGCCGCGCTGGCCGACCAGATCACCACCGACCTGCACTCCCCGGACCTGATCCTGGTGCAGGAGGCCGAGGACCAGGACATCTGCTCGGTCTCCGGCACCGAGCTGGTCTGCGGCAGCACGGACAACGCCGACGGCGCGCCGGACAGCCTCCAGGACCTGGCGCTGGCCATCACGGCCGCCGGTGGCCCGGCCTACCAGGCCGCGTACGACCGCACCGGCGCGGACGCCCGGGGCATCACCGCGGCGTTCCTGTTCCGCACCGACCGGGTCTCGCTGGCGGCGCCCACCGCCGGCGACCCGCTGCTGGGCTCGGCGCCGACCGTCGAGTACCGGGGGGCGGCGCTGCCGGGCAACGCGGACGTGCAGAACCCGAAGGCGCTCAACGCGGTGCTTCCGGACGACGTGGACACGTCCACCGGCAAGGACGGGAACAACGTCTTCACCCGCGCGCCGCAGCTCGGCAAGTTCACGGTCGCCGCCGCGCCCGGCTCCGCCGAGCGGTACACGCTCTGGGCCGCGAGCAACCACTACTCGTCCGGGCCGGACAGCCGGGTCGGGCAGCGCCGGGAGCAGGCCGCGTACGGGGCCGCGATCGTCACCGCGATCGAGGCGTCGGACCCGCACGCGCGGGTGGTCTACGGCGGGGATCTGAACGTCTTCCCCCGCCCCGACGATCCCATCGCGACGGCGGCGGATCCCACCCCGTCGGACCAGCTCGGGCCGCTGTACGAGGCGGGCATGCGCAACCTGTGGGACGACCTGCTCGCCGACGCGCCGTCGTCCGCCTACTCGTACAGCTTCGAGGGGCAGGCGCAGACGCTGGACCACCTGTTCGTGAACGGCGCGCTGCACCGGGACCTGGTGCAGATGCGGGCCGCGCACGTCAACGCCGACTGGCCGGCCGACCACGCGGCCGACGGCAGCCGGGGTTCCAGCGACCACGACCCGCAGGTGGCCCGCTTCCGCTCCCGCGCGTCGCTGAGCGTCGGCGACGCGTCGGTGGTCGAGGGCGACCGGGGCACCCGGCCGCTGACCTACACGGTCACGGTGTCGCGCCCGCTGTCCCAGCCGGTGCTGCTCTGCGCCGCTACCTACGGCACCACGGCCCAGGCCGGCGCCGACTACGACCCGTACGTCGGCTGCAAGGTCCTGGCCGCCGGGCAGACGTCGCTGGCCTTCCCGGTGACCGTACGCGGCGACCGGAAGCGGGAGGCCGACGAGAAGGTGAACCTGGTCGTGGCCGGGGTGCCCGGCCTGCGGCTGGCCGACCCGCTCGCCGTGGGCACCATCACCGACGACGACTGACGTCACACCGGAGCCCGCCCCGACGGCCCGCCGCCCAGGAACGTCCTGGCCGGCGGGCCGTCCGCTCACCACGGGAAGCCCGGGCCGGGCAGCCGCGACGGCGGGGGCACGCGCGGTGGTGGAGGCACCCGCGGCGGCGGGGGCACGCTGCGGTACTTCGCCACCCGCACCTCCCACTGGCTGCGCCGCCGCATGGCGTCGCGGACCCGGCGGTCGCGGTAGAACGTCTCCGGCGGGCGGGCCAGCCCGTAGATGTCCGCCCACCACTCGCCCGGCTCGGGGTCGAGAATGGTGTCCAGGTGCGAGGGGTAGCGACGCCCCGCCCCGTCGCGGGTGTCCTGCCAGTCCCGCATCGGCTTCAACACCCGCCCGAACTCGTCGACGACGGCCAGCCGGAACCCGGCGACCCCGATGATGCGGCGCAGAAGCAGGATGCTCGGCACCATCCGGCCGGCCTCGATCCGCCCGACGGTGGAATGGTTCACCCCGGCCCACCGGGCCAGCTCCCGCTGGCTGAGGCTGGCATGCCGCCGGACCGCCCGGACGATGCCCGCAGCCGGCCACGGGGTGTCGAACGGCTCGGTCAGCAGCACGGGCGGCTCGCGCGATCCCGCCCCCTGATCGGTACCCACCGCCTGATCGCCGCCCGACGCCCCGACGGCACCCGACGGCCCAGCGCCGCCCGACGGCCCGACGGCACCCGACGGCCCCGCGGCACCGGACAACTGGTCGGAACCAGCCGGTCGGTCGGGATCCCGGTCAGTTTCCGGTTGGGCGGGAAGCTCGGTCATCCCGTCACGCTCCCGGCTGCGATGCCTCTCCCGCAATCCCGCCCGCTGCGCCTGTGGATAACTCAGCCACCTGTGGAAAACCGACGACCGGTCCTTCCCCCACACCCCTGGGCGCATTCAGCTAGGCAGTAACGCGCTGTAACAGGAGCGGTCTTTCCGCAGCTGCCTACGCTAAGTGATGGAGAATCCGGCCCTGAACGACCCTCGATCACATCGCTGACGGCCACAACGCCATGACCAGCGACTTCCGTGTGGGCCCTCCTCAGGAGCGACGAACCTCTGCACGCCCTTTGCTCTGCATCCCCATACGCAACAGGCACTATGGGTTACTGGCGCATATGGGAATGCAGAGCAAAGCGTCCGGAGGGCGGTGGGATCCGGGGCGCAGGTCGAGTACTCAGCGTTACTGTCAGGAATTCTGACATGCGGAGCAGGCGTCTACTCGAAGCCGGCCCGCTCCGCTGCCCCGACCGGGTCGGAGACCGAAGGGGTCGGACCGGATCAGGGCGCGCCCGAACGGGCCGCGCCGGGCAGGACCAGCCCGCGCCGGGTCGCGCCGCACTGGGCCAAGCCGCGCCGCGCCGGGGCGGGTCGCGCTGGGGCGGGTTGGGTCAGTAGCGCTGGCGGAGGAGTCCGGCGGCCTCGACCGCCCAGTAGGTGAGGATGATCTGCGCGCCGGCCCGGCGGATCGAGGTGAGCGTCTCCAGCATCACCCGCTCCCGGTCGATCCAGCCGTTGGCGGCAGCCGCCTCGACCATCGCGTACTCGCCGGAGACCTGGTAGGCGGCGACCGGGACGTCCACCGCCGCACGGACCGCCGACACCACGTCGAGGTACGGCAGGGCCGGCTTGACCATCACCATGTCGGCGCCCTCGGCGACGTCCAGCTCGACCTCGCGCAGCGACTCCCGCAGGTTGGCGGGGTCCTGCTGGTAGGTGCGGCGGTCGCCCTCCAGGGCCGACTCCACCGCGTCCCGGAACGGGCCGTAGAAGGCCGAGGCGTACTTGGCGGCGTACGCCAGCACGGCGACGTCCTGGTGGCCCGCGGCGTCGAGCGCTCGGCGTACCACGGCGATCTGGCCGTCCATCATGCCGGACGGCCCGACCACACCGACCCCGGCGGCGGCCTGGGCGACCGCCATCTCGGCGTACGCCTCCAGCGTCGCGTCGTTGTCGACGCCACCGTCGGGGGTGAGCAGGCCGCAGTGCCCGTGCGAGGTGAACTCGTCCAGGCAGAGGTCGCTCATCACCACCGTGGCGTCGCCCACCTCGGCGACGACGTCGCGGATCGCGACGTTGAGGATGCCGTCCGGGTCGATCCCGCCGGAGCCGGTGGCGTCCCGCCGCTCCGGCACGCCGAAGAGCATGATGCCGCCGACGCCCGCCTGGACCGCCTCGGCCGCGGCCTTGCGGAGCGAGTCCCGGGAGTGCTGGAGCACCCCCGGGAGCGACGCGATCGCCCGCGGTTCCGTCAACCCCTCCCTGACGAACATCGGCACGACCAGCTCGGCCGGGTCGACGCGGGTCTCGGAGACCAGTCGCCGGATGGCCGCGTTGCGGCGCAGCCGGCGGGGCCGGATCTCGGGGTACGGCATCACGGACCTCCTGCTACGACTACCGGAACCTCAGGGCGGTCGGCCCCTGCACCTTCGAGCCACGGCGCTGCTTCGCCGGCATGGCGGCGAGCTTCTCGCGCAGCTCGACGGCGTAGGCGGCGAGCGCCTCCACCAGATCGGGGACCGAGGCGTGCGGCGGCTGGACGTCGACCCGCAGGCCGAACTCCGTCGCGGTCTCCGCCGTCTTGGGCCCGATCACTGCAACGACGGTACGGGCGTGCGGCTTCCCCGCGATACCCACCAGATTGCGCACCGTCGAGCTGGACGTGAAGAGCACCGCGTCGAAGCCACCCGACTTGATCGCGTCCCGGATCTCGGCGGGCGGCGGGGCGGCCCGTACCGTCCGGTAGGCGGTCACGTCGTCGACCTCCCAGCCGCGCTCGGTGAGCCCGGCGGCGAGGGTCTCGGTGGCGATGTCGGCGCGCGGCAGCAGCACCCGACCGACCGGGTCGAGGATCTCGTCGTGCGGCGAGAACTCGGCGAGCAGCCCCTCGGAGGACTGCTCCCCCGACGGGATCAGCTCGGGCTGGATGCCGAACGCGCGGACGGCGTCGGCGGTCGCCTCACCGATACAGGCGATCTTGACGCCGCCGAAGTGCCGGGCGTCGAGGCCGTGCTCGGCGAACTTCTCCCAGACCGCGCGGACCGCGTTCACCGAGGTGAAGATCACCCAGGCGTACCGGCCGTCGACCAGGCCCTTGACCGCCCGCTCCATCTGGGCCGGGGTGCGCGGCGGCTCGACCGCGATCGTCGGCACCTCGCAGGGGATGGCCCCGTACGCGCGCAGCCGGGCGCTCATCACGCCGGCCTGCTCCTTGGTGCGGGGCACGAGGACCTTCCAGCCGTACAGCGGCCGGTTCTCCCACCAGCTCAGCTTGTCCCGCTGGCCCACGCCCTCGCCGACGGTGAGGACCACCCGGCCGGTGAAGCCGAGCGCCGCCGCGACGAACGAGTCGACGGTCGACGTGGTGGTGTACTGCGTCTCGCCGGTGCCGTCGCCGGTCACCCCGACGCCGGTGGTGCCCTCCACCCCGGCCGCGAGCAGCCCGTCGCGGATCGCGGCGAGGTCGCCGGCGTCCACGGCCAGGGCCAGCGAGCCCCGGCCGACGGCTGCGGCCAGCGCGTCGAAGTCCAGCGTGCTGACGTCCTCGACGTCGGCCGCCGTCCGTACGCCCGGCAGCGGCACGCCCGCGTAGGTCGCCACCCCCTCGGCCTGGCCGACCCCGGGAACCACCTCGAAGTGTGCGGCGGTCCGCGCGACCGCCTGCACCTCCTTGACGACCGAATCGTGGCCGAACGGGTCGCCGGCGACCAGGTGCACCGCGTTCAGCCCGGAACGGGCCGCCGAGATCAGCACCTTCGCCACGTCACCCGGCGCGCCCTCCGCCGGAGTGAACTGGGCGTCTTCCCTGGCCTGGGCGCGGACGGCGTCGAGCAGCGACTCGGGGACTCCCCGGTCGTACACCACCTGGTCGGCGTCGACCAGAGCGTCGTGCGCCCGGCGGGTCAGCAGGCCCGGGTCGCCGGGACCGGCCCCGACGAAGGCGATGCGGCCTACGGGCTTACGGGTGCGGGTCATTCTGTGCTCCCAAATTGCTGGGTCCCCGGGCCGGCGTGTCCATCGTGGCCGAGGATCGAGTCGGCGCCGAGGTCGAGGAGTTCGGCGGCGAGTGCCTTGCCGATCTCCGCCGCGTCGGCGAGCGTTCCGGTGCGGGACAGCCGGAGGTCTCTCGTACCGTCCGGACTGATCACCGCCCCGCGCAGATAGATCTCCTGGACGAAGTCACCCTCGACGCCCGAGCCGGTTGGCTCGCCTTCGGCGACGACGGCGTAGGCGGCGACCGGGGCGGAGCATCCGGCCTCCAGGGTGGCCAGCAGCGCCCGTTCCGCGGTGACCGCGGCGTGGGACGGTGCGTGGTCGAGCACGGTGAGCAGCTCGACCAGGTCCGTGTCGTCGGCCCGGCACTCCACCGCCAGCGCGCCCTGGGCGGGCGCGGGCAGCATCAGCATCGGGTCGAGCGTCTCGGTGATCACGTCGGTACGCCCGAGCCGGGCCAGCCCGGCCCGGGCCAGGACGACCGCGTCGAGGTCGGCCTCCGGGCCGAGCACCCGCGCGAGGCGGCTGTCGACGTTGCCGCGGATCGGGGTGACCTCCAGCGGCATCCCGAGAGCGTGCAGCTGGGCGATGCGGCGCAGCGCTCCGGTGCCCACGGTCGCGCCGGAGGGCAGCTCGGCGAGCGTCCGGCCGTCCCGGGCGACAAGCGCGTCCCGCGGGTCCTGCCGCATCGGCACCGCCGCGATGTGCAGCCCGGCCGCCGCCGCGGTGGGCAGGTCCTTGTAGGAGTGCACCGCGAAGTCGATGGTGCCGGCGGTCAGGGCGTCCCGCAGGGCGGAGACGAAGACGCCGACGCCGAGCCGGTGCACCGGCGCGGAGGAGCGGTCGCCGGCGGTGACCACCTCGACCAGCTCGACGGGCCGGCCGGTGGCGGCGGTCAGGGCCTCCGCGACGTGGCCGGACTGGGCCATCGCCAGTTTGCTGCCCCGGGTACCGAGGCGCAGGGGCGTGCTCATCGCTCACCTCCGAGGGGCGGGACGTCGGCGGAACCCGTCGACGGCAGATTGTCGGCGTGACCGACGGGCGGCGGGACGTCGGCGAGGCCGAACGGCGGCGGAAGGTCGGCGAGGCCGAACGGCGGCGCGGCGTCGCCGGCCACGATGTCGGGGACGCTGTCGACCGGGGACGTCTGCGGCACCTTGAGGTCGAACAGCTCGCGCAGCAGGGCCGCGTACTGGTCGCCGCCGGGTTCGGCCGCCAACTGGCGCACCCGAACGGTCGGCTGGTGCAGCAGCCGCTGCACCACCCGGTGCACCGTCCGGGCCACCTCGGCGCGCTGGTCGTCGGTGAGGTCCGGGCGGCGCTGGGCGAGCCGGCGCAGCTCGGCGCCGACCACGTCGTCGGCGCGGCCACGCAGGGCAGCCACCGTGGGCGCCACGTCGGCGCCGCGCAGCCAGGTGAGGAAGGCGTCGACCTCGCCGGCCACGATCCGCTCGACGGCGGCGGCGTCGGCGGCGGCGGGCCCGTCGGCGAGCAGCGTCGCCATCCGGTCGATGTCGATGACCTCGACGCCGGGCAGCTCGGCGACGCCGGCCTCCACGTCGCGCGGCACGGCCAGGTCGAGCAGGACCAGCGGCCCCCGGCCGGGGTCGCGCCCGGCGAGCGCCCGGGTCACCACGTCACGGGTGAGGACCGCTTCGGTGGCCGCGGTGGCGGCCACTACGATGTCCACTGTGGAGAGCACGGTGGTCAGCTCCGCCATCGGCGTCGCGCTGGCCCCGTACGCCTCGGCCAGCCGGACGGCCCGGTCGGCGCCCCGGTTGGTGACCGTGAGCGGCCCCGCGCCCAGCCGGGACAGCGTGGCGACGCTCAGCGACCCCATCGCGCCCGCGCCGACCACGAGCGCGGGACGGCCGGCGAGGTCGCCGTCGAGGTGCCCGGCGGCCAGCTCCAGCGCGGCGGTCACCACGCTCTGGCCGGCCCGGTCGATCCCGGTCTCCGCGTGCGCCCGCTTGCCGACCCGCAGCGCCTGCTGCATCAGCTCGTGCAGCAGCCGCCCGGCGGTGTCGGCCCCGGTCGCGGAATGGTAGGCGTCCCGGAGCTGGCCGAGGATCTGCGCCTCGCCGACGACCATCGAGTCGAGCCCGGCGGCGACCCGGAAGACGTGGTCCACGGCGGCGGCGTCGAAGTGCACGTAGAGGTGGTTGGCGAGCGCGGCGGGCTGGCAGCCTGCCTGGTCGGCCAGCACCGCGCAGATGTCGCCGAGGCCGCCGTGGAAGCCGGACACGGCGGCGTAGACCTCCACCCGGTTGCAGGTGGAGACGATCACGGCCTCGGTCACGTACGGCTGGGCGACCAGGCGGTCCAGGGTGCGGGTGAGGTCCGCGGGGCCGACCGCGAGCTGCTCCAGCGTGGCGACGGGAGCGGTGCGGTAGGACGCGCCGACGACGAGCAGTTTCACGTGCCGATCGCCTCCTGCGGGTCGGTGACGGCGAGCCCCCCGGGCAGGGCGGTCAGGGCGGACCCACCGGTGGCGGGCAGCGCGGTCAGCGATGCCTTGCGGTGCTCGTGGAAGGACAGGATCTGCAGCTCGATCGCGAGGTCGACCTTGCGCACGTCGACCCCCTCCGGAACCGAGAGTACGCACGGGGCGAAGTTCAGGATGCTCGTCACACCGACCGCCACGAGCTGGTCCGCCACCGCCTGGGCGGCCGGGGCCGGGGTGGCGATCACGCCGATGGCGATGGCCTCCTCGACGGCGACCCGGGGCAGCTCGTCGATGTGCCGGACGACCAGCCCGCTGATCTCCTCGCCGACCCGGGCGGGGTCGGCGTCGAAGAGGGCGGCGATCCGGAAGCCGCGGCTGGCGAAGCCGTCGTAGCCGGCGAGGGCGTGACCGAGATTACCCACGCCGACCAGGGCGACGGCCCGCCGCTGGGTGAGCCCGAGCACGTACTCGATCTGGTCGACCAGCAGCGCCACGTCGTAGCCGACGCCACGGGTCCCGTACGAGCCGAGGTGCGAGAGGTCCTTGCGGAGCTTCGCGGAGTTCACGCCGGCGGCGCTGGCCAGCCCCTCGCTGGACACGGTCTCGTGGCCGGTTTCGGCGAGGTTGTGCAGGGCACGGAGGTATTCCGGGAGCCGCGCGACGGTCGCCTCCGGCAGATCCGGGAGCGCCGGTACGGCACCGGCTCGGCCGGGCGCGCCAGGGTGACGGTGCTGACTCATGAGACTCCGTGCGGTGCGATCCTCGGCCAACTCGGGCGGCCGGCCGTTTCGGGATCCCCGCTGGCGACCGAGATTGCCGGCTGTGCTAGCAGGGCGCGTCGGAACTACAGAGTAGGCGCTTGTGAACGCGTGCACAAATCGCGATCTTGATAGCTCGCGACGCGGCTTCACCAGCCCCTCCATTCCGCAAGATCGATCCAGTGGCCGCCGCCGGCCACCGCCCGGCCTCCGGGCGGTGGCGATGGTGCCGGTAGCGCCGATTATTGCTCAATTACGACTTCTCTGACCAATCGCGCGGCCCACGGCTCGCCCACGATCCGGTCACGGTAGGGCCAGCCCTACGCCGCAGAGGCGGGCCGACGGGATGGGTCGGCGGCCCCGCGCTGCCTAGCCTCTTGACATGACCGCCGTACCCGTCGCCGCCGATCAGCCCGTGCCGGCGCCGACCATCTCCCGACAGCTCCTGCTGGACTCCGGCTACGTGCTGCTGGGCCTCCCGCTGGCCCTGGCCAGCTTCGTCGTCCTGCTGGTCGGCCTGGCCGCCGGGCTGGGGCTGGTCGTGACGGTGATCGGCCTGCCGATCCTCAGCGGCACCCTCTACGCCGCCCGGGGCCTCGCCGACATCGAGCGCCTCCGCCTGCCCACCGTGCTCCACCAGGCCCGGATCCGCCCCCAGTACCGGCTCCCGGAGCCCGGCGCGAGCGCCTGGCGGCGGATCTTCGTGCCGATGGGGGACGCGCAGTCCTGGCTCGACCTGGCGCACGGCATCCTCAAGCTGATCGTGGCCATCGTCACCTTCGTGGTCACGCTGGTCTGGTGGGCCGGCGCCGTCGCCGGCACCCTCTACTGGGCGTACGACTGGACGCTGCCGCACGGCGACCCGGAGGACGTCGGCCTCCCCCAGCTCCTCGGCCTCGGCGACTCGACCGTCGTCCGGATCGGGCTGCACACCGCGATCGGGCTGTTCTTCCTGATCACCCTGCCGATCGTGGCCCGGGGCTGCGCGCTGCTGCAGGCCGGCTTCGGTCGGGCCCTGCTCACCGGCGTGGCCGAGATGCGCAACCGGATCACCGTGCTGGAGGAGCAGAAGCGGGCCGCCGTCTCCGCCGAGGCGAGCGCGCTGCGCCGACTGGAGCGGGACATCCACGACGGCCCGCAGCAGCGCCTCGTCCGGCTCGCGATGGACCTCAGCCGGGCCCGCCAGCAACTCGCCACCGACCCGGGGGCCGCCGGGCGCACCCTGGACGAGGCGGTCACCCAGACCCGGGAGACGCTCGCCGAGCTGCGCGCCCTGTCCCGGGGCATCGCGCCGCCGATCCTGGTCGACCGGGGACTGCCCAGCGCCCTGGCGGCACTGGCCGGGCGCGGCCTGATCCCGATCGAGCTGCGGGTGGACCCGGAACTGGCCAACCCGGCCGGCCGGCTCGACCCGGCGGTCGAGAGCACCGCCTACTTCGTGGTGTCCGAGGCGCTGACCAACGTCGCCAAGCACAGCCGGGCGACCGAGTGCCAGGTCACCGTGGCCCGGCACGACGGGCGGCTGGAGGTCGACGTCGACGACGACGGGCAGGGCGGCGCCCACCTGGCCAAGGGGCACGGGCTGGTCGGCATCGCCGACCGGATCCGCTCCGCCGGGGGCCGGCTCTCCGTGGTCAGTCCGGCCGGCGGGCCCACCAAGATCCGCGCGGAACTCCCGCTGTGAGCCGTACGTGGTAGACAACAGGACATGCGGATCGTGATCGCGGACGACGCGGTGCTGCTCCGGGAGGGGCTGGTACGGCTGCTCACCGAGCGCGGGCACGAGGTGGTGGCCGCCGTGGCCGACGGCGACGCGCTGGTGGTGGCGGTGGTGGCGCACCGGCCGGACGTGTCGATCGTCGACGTCCGGATGCCGCCGTCGCACACCGACGAGGGGCTGCGCGCGGCGGTGGAGGCCCGCCGCCTGGTGCCCCGCACCCCGATCCTGGTCCTCTCCCAGTACGTCGAGGTGTCGTACGCCGACGACCTGCTCGCCACCACCGGCGGCGGCGGAGGCGGGATCGGCTACCTGCTCAAGGACCGGGTGGCCGCGATCGACGAGTTCCTCGACGCGCTGGACCGGGTGGCCGCCGGCGGGACGGTGCTCGACCCCGAGGTGGTCGGCCAGCTCTTCGCCCGGCGTCGGCGCGACGACCCGCTGCGCGAGCTCACCCCGCGCGAACGCGAGGTGCTCGCGCTGATGGCCGAGGGCCGCTCCAACACGGCGATCGCGAAGACCCTGGTGGTCACCGACGGCGCCGTCGAGAAGCACGTCCGGAACATCTTCACCAAGCTCCAGCTCCCGCCCGACACGGAGCAGCACCGCCGGGTCCTGGCCGTGCTGGCCTACCTGCGCAACTGACCCGCCGCCCGGCCCTGCCACCAGCGCACGGACCGGCCGCCGGCCTGCCGTCCGGGCGCGGACGGAGGCCGGTCTGCCGCGAGCGCGCGGACGGCCACCGGCCCGGTCAGGGCAGCGTGGCCGCCAGGCTGACCGCCTCGCTGAGGGTTTCGGCGACCGGGTGGCCGGAGGCGCGCAACCGTGCCGCGTCGGTGAACCCGCCGGTGTAGAGGACGGCGCGGCCCCCCACCGACACGGCGGCGTCGGCGTCGTCGACGGAGTCCCCGATCAGCACCGCGTCCCGGCCGTCCACGCCCAGCTCCGTCAGGTGCCGCCGGAGCGACTCGGCCTTGCGGTCCCCGCCGACGGTCGCCCGCAGCCCGTCCACCCGGACGAAGTGCCCGGTGAGCCCGTACGTGTGCACGGTCGGCACCAGTTCCTCGTGGAACCACATCGACAGCAGGGACTGGCTGCCCGGCCAGGCGGCCATCGCAACCGTGGCGTCGTGCGCCAGCTCGCAGGTCGTCAGCCCGGTGCGGTACGCGTCGTGGAAGATCCGGTCCAGCCGGCCGAACGCGTCGTCGTCGACCGCCCGGCCGAGCACCTCGGCGTAGTAGTCGGCGATCGGCCGGCGGAACCGTACCCGGTGCTCGTCGGCGGTCACGGCGGGCCCGCCGACGCTGGCGAAGGCGGCGTTGGTGCAGGCGACCACCAGGCTCAGGTCGTTGAGCAGGGTGCCGTTCCAGTCCCACACCAGGTGGTTGCGCGCCGGGGTCATCGGAGCACCCTAACGCCTGGCGTCACAGCTGCGGCGTGGTCAGGTCCCGCAGCAGCCGCTCCTCCTCCACCCGCCAGTAGCCGTGCTCCTTGCCGTCGAGCAGCACCACGGGCAGCCGGTCGCCGTACTCGCGTTCCAGCTCGATGTCGTCGGTGACGTCCTTCTCGGTCCACCGGTCCCCGGTGACCGCCACCACCCGGTCCAGCGCCAGTTTCGCCTCGTCGCAGAGGTGGCAGCCGGGGCGGGTGATCAGGGTGAGTCGGGGCTCACGCATCGGTCTCCTCCGTCGTGCTGGCGCCGGCCGGGGCCGACGGGCGGGTCTCCGGCGACGCCGCCGGGGACGGCACCGGGGACGCCGGGGACGACGCCGTCCGGAGCAGGGTCTTGCGCACCTTGCCGATCACCGAGTGCGGCAACTCGTCGACGAACTCGACGGCGGTCGGGCACTTGAACCGGGCCAGGTTGCGGGCGCAGTGGGCGAGCAGCTCCTCACCGGTCACCGGACGCCCCGGCGCCGGCACCACGTACGCCCGGACAGTCTCGCCGGTCCGCGGGTGCGGCACACCCAGTACCGCCGACTCGGCCACCCCCGGGTGCGCGGAGAGCACCAGCTCGACCTCGTGCGGGTACACGTTGAACCCGTTGACCAGGATCAGCTCGCCGATCCGGTCGACCAGGAAGAGGTCGCCGTCGGAGTCGGCGTACGCAACGTCGCCGGTGGGCCACCAGCCGTCGGCGTCCGGGCCGTCCCGGCCGTCCGGCCAGTAGCCGGCGAAGACGTTCGCCCCGCGCACCACGACCTGGCCCGGGTCGGTGCCGGGTGTGACGTCGGAGAGGTCCAGCTCGTCGGCGTCGTCCTCCGGCTCGGCCACGCCGTCGCGCCACAGGTCGGCCCCATCGGTCCCGACCAGCCGCAACTCGACGCCGGGCAGCGGCCGGCCGATGGAGCCGGGCTTCGGCTCCCCGCCGACCAGGGTGGAGGTGAGCACCGGCGCGGTCTCGGTGAGGCCGTACCCGACGTGCACCGGGCGGCCGGCGACCTCGGCGAAGCGCGCCGCGACGGCCGGCTCCAGCGGCGCCGCGCCGCAGACCACGGCCCGGACCGACGGCATCGCCGCGGCGAGGGCGGCGGCGTCCGCCGTGGACCAGGCGGCCACCATCGACGGTACGCCGACCAGCACGGTGACCCGGTGCCGGGCGATCACGGCCAGTCCCGCGTCGGAGCCGAGGTCGTCGACGAGCACCCCCGTCGCACCATGGTGGACGACCGCGCCCAGCCCCGCATTCAGCCCGTACGCGTGGAACAGCGGCAGCGCCAGCAGCACGGTGTCGTCCGGGCCGACGACGGGCGGGTCGATGCGGCCGACCTGCTCGTGGTTGGCCGCCAGCGCCCGGTGCGTCAGCATCGCGCCCTTCGGCCGCCCCTCGGTGCCGGAGGTGTAGAGCAGCAGCGCCAGGTCGTCGCCGCCCCGGTCGGGGAACGGCTGACCGGCGTCGGCCACCGGCGGCGCGGTGTGCACGGCGACGAGCGCGGGCAGGTCCCCGGCGGCGTCGGCGACCAGTTCGCGTACCCGTTCGGTGCCGATCAGCACCGAGGCGCCGGAGTCGGCCAGCACGTGCCGCAGCTCGGGGGCGGTGAGGCCGGGGTTGACCGGCACCGCGACCAGCCCGGCGCGCAGCGCGGCCAGGCAGCTCACCACGAAGTCCGGCGAGTTGCCGAGCGCGACGGCGATCCGGGGCGGGTGCGGGTCGGCGGCTCCCGGCGTCGGGTCGGACCCGGCGGGTCGCGCCCAGGTCAGGGCCGCCAGGGCGTGGGCGGTGGCCGTCACCGAGGCGTCCAGTTCGGACCATGTGACGGTCCGATCGCGCCAGTGCAGCGCGGGTCGGTCGCCGTGGGCGGCGGCCGCCCGGTGGAGCCGCTCGACGAGGGTCGAGGCGGAGCTGTCGGTTGCGTCCTGCACGGTGGCTGAGTCTGGCACAGCGCGGGGCCTGTGGGCCATGCCCGCCGGAGGCCGGAGGGGACACCACGGTCGGCGGGAACGGCGGCCCGGACGAGTCCCACCGACGGGACGACCGGTGGGCACGGGCGGGACGCGACCGGTCCCGTCCACAAGACACGCCGGGACGCGTCGGGCGCATCGGACGGTCCTGGGTCGACATCCGCGCCGCTGACCCGCCCGATCCCGCGACACGCGCGCTGACCTGGAATTTCTTTCGCAACCACGCGGCAATCCGAAAGTCAACCGCACACGACGGACAACCGGTCCGCCAGGTGTGCGGCGCGGAGGGAAATACTTCCGCCCTGTGTAACGGACTTGCCACGCGTGGGTGACGTTGGCCCTATCATCACTCGGGTCGGCTCACCCCATTTGCCGTGAGTCGACACCCCTCAGCCCGAGGAGGCCCCCGTGCCTGTGAGCGCATTGGACCAGCACCTCAAGGGGATCTGCCGCCCGTCGGCACACCCCGAGCCAGCCCTGCCCGGCCCATCGGGCCGGGCCACGACGGCGACGCGCCGACCGGCGTGGTCGGCCGGCGGGACGGAGGCGGCGCGGTGACCACCTTCGGATACGCGGAACGGCCGGCCGGCCTGACCAACCCGGTGATCCGCGGCCAGCTCAACGAACGGCCCGCCGCCCGGGGTCCGCTGGACGACACGGGCAGCCTCGCCGTCCGGGGGGAGGGCACGTCGAGCCGGACGCGCAGCCGGCCACACCAGAACGAACCGCCGCCCCGCTCCGCGACACCGGGCGGCAACGCCAAGTCGGCCGGCGGCCGGGTCGCCGTCCCCGCCCGGCCCACCATGCCGGCGCAGGGCCGCCGCACCACGGAACCGGCCAAGGCGCCCGACGAGTCGGGCGCGGAGACGGCCGTGCTCCCGGCGGTGCCGGCCGCCGCCGCGCCGGTCAACACCTCGACGGGCTTCCCCAGCCGGCCCGACCCGTCCGACCCCGCGACCGAGGTCTGGGGGCTGGTCGAGCGGGCCCAGGCCGGCGAGTCCGAGGCGTTCGGGCTGATCTACGACCGGTACGTCGACACGGTGTTCCGGTTCGTCTACTTCCGGGTGGGCAACCGGCAACTCGCCGAGGACCTCACCTCCGACACCTTCCTGCGCGCCCTCAAGCGGATCGGCAGCTTCACCTGGCAGGGCCGCGACCTGGGCGCCTGGCTGGTCACCATCGCCCGGAACCTGGTGGCGGACCACTTCAAGTCCGGCCGCTACCGGCTGGAGGTCACCACCGGGGACGTGCTGGACGCCGACCGCGAGGACCGGGGCCCGGAGGGCAGCCCGGAGGCGGCGGTCGTCGAGCACATCACCAACGTGGCCCTGCTCAGCGCCGTCAAGCAGCTCAACCCGGAGCAGCAGGAGTGCATCGTGCTCCGCTTCCTGCAGGGCTTCTCCGTGGCCGAGACGGCCCGCACGATGGGCAAGAACGAGGGCGCGATCAAGGCCCTCCAGTACCGCGCGGTACGAGCGCTGGCCCGACTGTTGCCGGACGGCTTCCAACCGTAGTCCCGGGCAGGAAGAACGCCGTACATCGATGCGATGTACGCGCAGGTCCGTGGCGTCGCGACCCCGTGACAGCGATCACTTTCCGTGATTTCGCCTCCGCCGGCCCCGTAACCCATGTCCGGTGCGGACCGTTTCTCCGGGTGCGACCGGTGGTAGCCCCGGCATCCCCCGGGCCCCCGAGGTCCGGCAGCGCGGCCGGCCACGACCTTCGTCCGTGGTGTCCCGCCGTCACCGGTCGCTGTCGAAGACAGCGGCCGACCGGCCGCGACCAGCGAGAGGAGGTGCCCGCGGTGGACAGCAACCTCTTCTCCCGTCGGCGCGCGGAGCGCTTCGCGCAGCTTCTCGACGAGGCCAACGGGGGCCGGCGACACCACGTCCGTTCCCGGGCCGACGACCAGTTGGCCACGCTCGTCGCGGTGGGTCAGCGGCTGCCCGCCGCCCCGCCCGCCGTGGAGATGGACCCGGAGTTCCGCACCGGGCTGCGGGCCATGCTCCTGGCCACCGCCGAACGCGAGGGCATCGGTGCCCCGGCCGCCGTCACCACCGAGCCGTCGTCCCGGCGCTCCGCCGCCGACGCCGGCCGCAACCGGCTGCTGCCGGCGGTGACCGCCCGCCGGGCCCGCGCCCGGGGCGCCATCCTGGTCGGCGTCGCGGCCGGCGCCGTCGCCCTCTCGGGCATCTCGGCCGCCAGCGAGAACGCCGTCCCCGGCGACGCGCTGTACGGCATGAAGCGCTCCACCGAACGCGCCCAGCTCGCGCTGGCCAGTTCCGACGTCAGCCGGGGCCAACTGTTCCTGGACTTCGCCCGTACCCGGCTCGCCGAGGCGGCCGCGCTGCGCGGCAACGAGGACGGCTTCAGCGCGGTGCTGGACGACATGGACGCCGACACCCGCCAGGGCGTACGCCTGCTGACCACCGCCGCGACGCAGCGCTCGGACCCGGCGGCGCTGGACGCGGTCAACTCCTTCCTCACCGGCCAGCGCCGGGCGGTCGGCGGGCTCCTGGACGGCGCCAGCCGGGCCGAACGCGACCGGACCCGCCGCTCGCTCGCCCTGCTCGACGCGGCCCGCAAGCGCTCCGACGCGCTGCGCGCGGCTATCGCCTGCGGCGGGCCCGCACCCGTCGGCAGCGACGCCCTCGGCCCGGCCCCCGCCACCTGCCCCGGCGACCGCTGACCCGGCCTCGGCCGGACCGGCCGAGACGTCCGCGCCACAGTTCTCCCCATGGACGGCCGGCCGCCACGCGCGCCCGGCTACCCTCGCGGAAGCACACGTCGCGCCGGTCGAGCGGAGGGAGGTCGCGTGGTCCGCAGCCGCAAGGTGACCGTCAGCACCGACGCCCACGGTCACACCGCCGGCTGGGCGGAGACCGACTTCGCGCCCCTCGCTCCCCCGGAACCCGATCCGACCGCGGCGGCCTTCTTCGACGTCGACAACACGATGATGCGGGGCGCGTCGATCTACTGGTTCGCCCGGGGCCTCGCCGCGCGCGACTACTTCACCACCGCGGACCTGGCCCGGTTCGCCTGGCAGCAGCTGCGGTTCCGGCTGCTCGCCACCGAGCACGCCGGCGACATGTCGCAGGCCAAGGAGGCCGCCCTCGCCTTCGTCGAGGGCTGGCGGGTGGACGACGTGGAGCGCCTCGCGGAGGAGATCTTCGACGAGCTGATGGCGCCCCGGATCTGGGCCGGCACCCGCCAGCTCGCCCAGCGCCATCTGGACGCCGGCGAGCGGGTCTGGCTGGTCAGCGCCGCGCCCGTGGAGATCGGCCGGGTGATCGCCGCGCGGCTGGGCCTGACCGGTGCGGTCGGCACGGTCGCCGAGATCGTCGACGGCGCGTACACCGGCCGGCTGGTCGGCGACCTGATGCACGGCCCGGCCAAGGCGGAGGCGGTCACCCAGCTCGCCGCAGTCGAAGGGCTGGACCTGCGCCGCTGCACCGCCTACAGCGACTCGTGCAACGACCTGCCGATGCTCTCCATGGTGGGCCGGGGCGTGGCGGTGAACCCGGACGCGGCCCTGTTCAAGGAGGCCCGGCAGCGCGGCTGGGACGTCCGCGACTTCCGCACCGGCCGCCGCGCCGTCAAGATCGCCGTACCGTCCACCGCCGCGGCCGGCCTGGTCGCCGGGGCGGTCGGCGCCGGGTTGGCGCTGCACCGGCGCCGCCGCGACGGCTGACGGCTCGGGCCGCCCGCGCCGTCAGCGGCACCGACCGCCCGCGCCCTCAGCGACGCGGGCCGCCCGCATCGGTCAGGGGCCGAACGGGTCCGGGCGACGCTCCAGCAACTGGTGCAGGGTCTGCTGGATGGTCTCCCGCACCTGGTCCGCGAGGTTGAACACGACCAGCGGATCATCGGCGGAGTCGGTCAGGTGCGCGGTGGGGATCGGCGGGCAGAACTCGATCAGCCACTTGCTCGGCAGCGGCACCACGCCGAGCGGCCCCAGCAGGGGGAACGTGGGCGTGACCGGGAAGTAGGGCAGCTTGAGCAGCCGCGCCAGGGGCTTGATGTCGGCGAGCATCGGATAGGTCTCCTCGCCGCCGACGATGGCGACCGGCACGATCGGGGTGCCCGTGCGCAGCGCCGCCGAGACGAACCCGCCCCGGCCGAAGCGTTGCAGCTTGTAGCGCTCGGAGTAGAGCTTGCCGATGCCCTTGAAGCCCTCGGGGAAGACGCCGACCAGCTCGCCGTTGCCGAGCAGCCGCTCGGCGTCCGGGTTGCAGGCGACCGTCCCGCCGGTCTTGCGGGCCAGCTCGGAGACCACCGGCATCCGGAAGACCAGGTCGGCGCCGAGCAGCCGCAGGTAGCGGCGGGCCGGGTGCTGGTCGTGCAGCGCGGCCGAGAGGATCAGCGCGTCCAGCGCCACGGTGCCCGAGTGGTTGCCGACCACCAGGCCGGCGCCCTCGGTGGGCACGTGCTCCAGGCCGGTGACCTCGGTGCGGAACCAGTCGCGGTAGAGCATCCGCAGCAGCGGGTGGAAGACCGCGTCGGTGATCTCGGGATCGAAGCCGAACTCGTCGACCTCGTAGTCGCCGGAGAGCCGACGACGCAGGAACGCCAGGCCCTTGGCGACCTTGCGGTCCCAGTGGTCGCCGGGCCGGTCCTCCACCGCCGGCCCGGCGGGGGCCGGCGCGGCCCCGTTCGGTCCCGTGCCGCCCGGCGCCGGGTCCGCCACGGCGGCGGCCGGCTCGTCGGTAGCCGCCGGGTCGGGCTCGTCGGCGGGGGCCGGCGCGTCGTGCGCGACCGTCTCGTCGGTGGCGGAGGTGTCGGGCTCGTCGGGGGTGCCGAGATGGTGTCCGTTCGCCCGCGCGGGCTCCGCGTCCGGCGCGGGCACGGTCAGCGGTACGTCGTAGCGGCCGTCGCGCCGCTCCTCCGGCCCGTTCACGAGCCCTCCCGTACGGCCGCCCGGACCTGCCGGATCCCGTCCAGCACGAGCTGCTCCGCGACGGCCAACTGGTCCCGGTTCACGACGACACCGCCGTAATGGGCGCGGATGAAGTCGTCGAAGGCAGCGGCGGTGGAACGGGGCGTGAAGCCGTACTCCCGCTCCAGCCGGCTGGTGTCGACGACCCGGCCGTGCACGAAGAGGTCGACCTGGTCCAGGCCGTAGCGGCCGAAGCCGAGGTTGCGGGCGATCGCGGCGGCGCTGGAGAGGCCGGGCTCCAGCACCGGCACGGCCACCCGACCGGCCCGCCGGATCGCCTGCGACAGGGAGAGCACGCCCGGCCCGGCCACGTTGTACGTCCCCGGATGGTCCTCGACGATCGACCGGTGCAGCACCTCCAGCGCGTCGTCGAAGTGCAGGAACTGCAACCGGGGGTCCCGCCCGAACACGGTGGGCACCACCGGCCGGGAGAAGTAGCGGGTGAGGGTGGTGTCGGCGGTCGAGCCGATGAACGGCGCGAAGCGCAGCACGGTCGCGGTGACGTCGGGCCGGCGGCGGCGGAAGCCGCGGACGTACCCCTCGATGTCCAGGATGTCGCGGCCGAACCCGCCGCGCGGCACCTCGCGCGGCTCGGTCTCCTCGGTGAAGACGGCCGGGTCGCGGAACGACGCCCCGTAGGCGGCCGTCGAGGAGCGGACCACGAGCTTGCGCAGCCGGGGCGCGCGCTGGCAGGCGGCGAGGAGCTGCATCGTGCCGATGACGTTCTGTTCCTTCATCGCCGAGCGACCGCCGTGCTGCGGATCCGGCGAAGTGACCAGGGCCAGGTGGACCACCGCGTCGACGTCGAGGTCGGCGAGGAGGCCGCCGAGCGAGCCGGCGTCGACGCGGACGCGCTCGACCCGGTCGAGCAGGTCGGAGAACTCGGCGCCGGGCTCGGGCTGGTCCACGCCGATGACCCGCTCGATGCGGGGGTCGGCCGCGAGCCGGGCCGCGACGTGCGCGCCGAGGTACCGGCTGACCCCGGTGACGACGACGACCCCCGGGGCACCTGTGGTGCCACCGGGGGTCATGTCGCGCACCTTCCCCGGCAGGAGGGATCGAACCGGGAAATCCGCGGCGTGATCACCTGAGCCTCCGGGGGTCGACAGTTGGCAAGTGACGACGGGAGCCGGGCCGGGACCCGGCCCCGGTCACTTGCCGAGACGGCGACGCTGGACGCGGGTCTTGCGCAGCAGCTTGCGGTGCTTCTTCTTAGCCATGCGCTTGCGGCGCTTCTTGACCACCGAGCCCATACGAAAGCCTTTCGATGCAACGTGCGGGGCGACCGGATGACGCCACGGTGTGGCGTCGGCGACCGCTTGCGGACAACGGACCGGACCAGCGGGGTAAGCGGCAGGGCGCACCTGCGGTCACGGTCGGGGTCCAGGGTAGCCGGAGAGCGTCAGCAGGACCAACGCGCCCCCGTCGATGCCCGTTACGTCGTGCTTGAACGACGGCCCGCGGGAGGGTCAGGCGGTTTCCTGAAAGGCGCCCCGCAGGTATTCGTGCACCGCGTGTTCGGGCACCCGGAACGACCGGCCGACCCGGACAGCGGTGAGCTCACCGCTGTGCACCAGGCGGTAGACCGTCATCTTCGACACCCGCATCACCGTCGCCACCTCGGCGACGGTGAGGAACTTGACCTCCGACAGCCGTCCGTCGGACTGCGACCCGGCCATGGCTCACCGACCAATCCCATGCCCGGCGCGTGCCACCGGACGGGTTCGTCCCGCCCGGACCGGCGACGCGCGTGTTACCAGTACGGTAGCGGGACGGCTGTGACCGGCGCGATCCCTTCGTACAACTGATCATGATTCTCGCCGGTGTCCACCCGACCGGTCGGTTCGTTGTCGAACCTGTTGCGCCCGGCGTCCGATCGGTCCCCGCCCGGGACACGCCGCCCGGTCCGGGACGGTCGGGACGCTGCCCGACGCACGTGGCCGCCCCGACGGTCGGAAGCGGGCCGCCGCGCGGAAGGCGTCCGGTGGCTCCGGCGGCGCCACCGGAGCCACCGGACGGGTGCCCCGGGCCGCTTCCGGACGCGGACCGGGGCTCCGCGCTGGGAGCGGGCACCAGTGTGTCAGGTCGCCCGGCGCGGCCCGACAGCGGTCGATCATGAATGTCGGGGGCCGCCCGGACCGGCGCCAGCGGGGGCCACGGCGCCGCCCGGCCCGTCAGCCGACCACGGCCCGGGCGTACCCGACGCACTCGTCGTGCAGGGCGGACCAGGGTTCGCCGAGGACCCGCTCGGCCGCCTGGTCCACCGGCGTGCGCTCGTGCACCACGGCCGCGAAGAAGGCGAGCAGCCGCTCCGGGCCGAACCGGTCGACCAGGTGCCGGACCGCCAGGTAGGAGACGCCGTAGCTGCCGCTGACCCGGTCGGCGGGGGCGTCGTCGGCCGGGCTGAGGCTGTCGAGCCGGCCGTCCCAGCCGCCGCCGAGCAGGCGCCGCACCTCGTCCAGTCCCGCGTACCGGTCGATCGGCTCGCCGTCGGCGCCCGCGTACTCGGCCAGCCCCTCCACCAGCCACCAGGTGCCCTTGCCCGGGTAGCCCCGCTCGGGCAGGGACGCGGCGTGGGTCAACTCGTGCCGGAGCAGGTCGTCCACCCCGCCGGCGACGAGCCCGTCGGCGTTGAGCACCACCTCGTGGTGGCCGCCGCCGACCGTGACCGCGTACCCACCCGTCCACTTCGGCCGGCCGCCGCCGTACCAGCGCTGCCACTCGCCCCGGCCCGCGTAGAAGATCCGGTACCGGTCCGGCGTGCGGCCACCCACGGCGTACGTGTCGGCGACCCGGGCGGCGGCCTCCGCCTGGGCCAGCAGGTCGGGCAGTTCCTTGCGCAGGGCGGGAGTGGTGGCCACGATCGTACGCCGACCGACGGCCACGGCCAGTGCGCTGACCTCCCAGGGCCGGGTGCCGGTCTCGGCGGACCGGGACGGCTCCACGGCGAGCAGCCGGGGCCGCTCCCCCTCCCGCCACCGGGTGCCGGTCAGCACGCGGCTGGTGCGGCAGTCCGGCGTGACGAAGCAGTAGCGGAACTCGACAAGCAACCGCCACTCGCCGGGCCGGCCCTCGACCGGGGTGGGCAGGCCGTTGGCGCCGGCCTGCCAGGCGGTCACCCGCAGCGCGCGCAGCGCGGCGTACCGGCGGCGCAGGTCCGGATGCGCGACCGGCTCCGCAACCGCCAGGAACCCGGTGCGGTCCCCGCCGAGCAGGGCGGCGGACTGCCGGGCCAGTTCCGCCGTCATCCGCTCGCCGAGCCGGCGGGCGGCCGCGGTGGCGGGGTCGTCGGCCGACGCGGCGGACGCCCCCGGCCCCGGCGGGTCACCGGCACGCACCAGGCCGGCCACCAGCGCCGCGGGCAGGCCGCAGGCCAGCAGCAGTACGACCACCGCCAGCGCCACCCCGAGCGGCCGGATCCGCCGCGACGACCGCTCGCTGCCCACCGCCGGAAGGGCCGGCGCGGCGGGCGCGGCCGTCCCGGCCGAGTCAGCGGGCTCGGCCCTCTCAGCGGGCGCGGCCCCCTCTACAGGCGCGGCCCTCTCGGCGGGCTCGGCGGGGCCAGCCGGCTCGGCCCTCTCGGCGGGCTCGGCCTCAATCTCGGCCTCGGCCTCGACAATGGACTCGGCACCGTCAGCCGGCCCGGCCTCGACAGCGGGCCCGGCGCCGTCAGTGGGATCGGCCTCGACCGTGGGCCCGCCGCCGTCAGCGGACTCGGCGCCGTCAGCGGGCCCGGCCCCATCAGCGGGCTCGGGGCCGTCAGCCGGGTCGGCCTCTTCTGTCGCGGCGGCCGGCGTGCCGTCCGTCACCGGTCGGCCGTCCGTTCCGGGCTGCCCGTCAGTCACCCGCCGAAGGGTACGACCATCGGGCCGGCCGGGCGACCACGGCCCGGCGAGCCACGCCGCCTGGCAGCCCGGAGCGCGGCAGCAGACGGCGGCACGGCGACGGCGGCCGCCCACCTCGGCCGGGCGTCGCCGCGTCCAGGGTCAGCCCCACCGGCCGCCGACGGCCGGCTCCAGCGGGAAGAGCGGCAGCGGACCCAGGGCCGTCAGCGGCGGTCCACGCGGGGCCAGGACCGGAACGCGCCGTCCAGCGCGGCGACCAGGTTGTCGAACGTGGCATCGACAGCGCGGGGCATGCCGAAGCCGCCGGCCGCCTCCAGCGAGACGAACCCGTGCAGGGTGCTACGCAGCATCCGGGTCGCGTCGACGGCGTCGTCGCCGTCGAGCCCGTAGCCCCGCAGGGTGGCCCGGATCGCCCCGACGGCCCGCTCGCCGGCGGCGACGTGTTCCGGGTCGGCCGGGTCCGGGACCCGCTGGGTGGCCGGGTAGCGACCGGGGTGCCGGTGCGCGTACGCCCGGTAGGCGGTGGCGACGGCCCGCAGCGCGTCCCCGCCGGCCCGGCCCGCGGCGGCGGCGGTCAGTTCGTCGGCGAGTTCGGCGGTGGCCAACGCGGAGAGCTTCTGGGCGAGCGCGTCGGCCCCTCGCACGTGCTTGTAGAGGCTCGGCAGCGCGACGCCGAGCCGGTTGGCCAGCGCGGCGAGGGTGAGCTGGTCGGCGCCGACCTCGTCGGCGAGGCGGGCCGCCTCGCGCACCACGCTCGCCTGGGTCAGCCCGGCCCTAGGCACCGGTGACCGCCAGGAACTCGGCGAGTTGGGCGGCGGTGCGCGCCGGCTGGTCTGCGTGCGGGTAGTGGCCGGAGTCGTCGATCATCCGTGCCTCGGCGGTGGCGAAGAGCCGGCGGGCCGCCCGCGCCCCGGCACCAGGGTCGCGGAAGTCCGGGTCCTTCGTGCCCATCAGCACCAGCACCGGCTGCCGGACCTCGCGCGCCCGCGCGGTCCAGTGCGGGTCGGCCGGCGCGATCACGCCGCGCATCGCCGCCATCCGGCCGGGCTCGCGCAGGGTGGCGACCATGGCCTTGCGGTACGCGGCGTCGTCGGCGGGCCGCTCGCACGGGAAGAGCGTGCGGTGGAAGAGCCCGAACAGCCGGGGGCTGCGCAGCACGGCGGCCAGGGCCACCCGCATGAACGGGTTGAGCTTCGGCTCCTCGGCGAACGGGGCGAGCTGGACGACGCCGTTGACGAGCGCGGGATCGTCGGCGGCGGCGAAGACCACGGCCGCCGCGCTGGACGAGCTGCCGACGAGGGTGGCCGGTCCATCGCCGAGGTCGCGGACCACCGCGAGCAGGTCGGCGCCGACCTCCGCCGGGGCGTACGTCGGCCAGCCGGCGCTGGACGCGCCGTGCCCCCGGACGTCCACCGCCGCCACCCGGTGCCCGGCCGCGACGAGCAGCGGGACCAGGTGGCGGAAGGAGCCGCGGTTCTCCCCCATGCCGTGCGAGAGGACGACGAGCGGCCCCTGCCCGTGCACCTCGTAGGCGATCCGCCCGCCGTCCCGCTCCACATAGCTAACTGTCATAACCGATAAGCTAATGTAGTTAGCCAACGCCGTCAAGGGCTTGACCTCACGTCGGCTTCAGGTCGCACGATCGGGTCATGTCGCTCGCCCCCACGCACCTGCGCATCGCCCGACCGAGCCGCGACCTGGCAGCCGCCGAACGCTTCTGGGCCGGCGGACTCGGCCTCGACGTGCTCTGGCGCTCCGCCGCCGAGGCGCCGGGCGAGCACGACCTGCTCATGGTCGGCCGGCCGGGCGACCACTGGCACCTCGAACTCGTCGGCGGGGAGCAACTCGCCGTCGCGCCGACGCCGACCGTCGAGGACCTGCTGGTGCTCTACCTCGACGGCCCCGTCGACGACGGGCTGGTCCGGGAACTGGAACGGGCCGGCGGGACGAGGGTCTCCGCCGGCCCGTACTGGGACCGCTGGGGGGTGACGGTGGCCGATCCGGACGGCTACCGCCTGGTGCTGAGCACCCGGGGCTGGTCGAACGGCTGACCTACTTCTTCGACAGCACGGCCCGGCCGAAGAACATCAGGTTGGCCGGGCGCTCGGCGAGCCGGCGCATCAGGTAGCCGTACCAGTCCTCGCCGTAGGGCAGGTAGGTGCGCACGGTGTAGCCCTCGCCGGCCAGCCGGGCCTGCTCCTCCGGGCGGATGCCGTAGAGCATCTGGAACTCGAAGCGCTCGGGGCCGCGGTCGAACCAGCGGGCCCGGTCCTCCCCGATGGCGATCAGGCGGGGGTCGTGGGTGGCCAGCATCGGGTAGCCGTCGCCGGACATGAGGATGTTCATGCACCGCACGTAGGACTTGTCCACCTCGCGCGCGGACTGGTAGGCCACCGACTCCGGCTCCTTGTACGCGCCCTTGCACAGCCGGACCCGGGAACCGGCCGTGGCCAGCTCGCGGCAGTCCGACTCCGTCCGCCGCAGGTACGCCTGGAGCACGGCGCCGGTCGACGGGTGGTCCTTGCGCAGCTTGGCGAGGATGTCCAGCGTCGAGTCGGTGGTGGTGTGGTCCTCCATGTCCAGGGTGACCGTGGTGCCCGCCTCCTCGGCGGCGGCGCAGATCGCCCGCGCGTTGTCGTAGGCGAGCTGCTCGTCGAACATCTGGCCCAGCGCCGACAGCTTGACGCTCACCTCGGCGGCCGGGGTGAGCCCCGCCTCGGCGAGCCGCCGGAGCAGCCCGACGTACTCGTCGCGGGTGGCGGTGGCCTGCTCGGGGGTGACGGTGTCCTCGCCGAGGTTGTCGAGGGTGACCGCGAGACCGTCGTCGACGAGTTCGCGGGTCGCGCGCAACGCGTCGTCGGTCTTGGCGCCGGCGACGAACCGGCGGACGAGGTCCCGGCTGAACGGGGCCGTCGCGACGAGCCGCTCGACCTGGGGTGACCGGGAGGCGGCGAGGATGACGGTACGGAGCATGGACCGAGCGTAACGCCCGCCGGTGGCCCCGCGCGGGGCAGCGGGCGCAGCCTCGGTCGCCAGGTCCCAACACCGTCACAGGCACCGACCGGGGGCGGACGGCGGTGGCCCCCATCGGTTACAACGATGACGTGGAACAACGCCCCCGCCGCCGGCTCCGGTCGGCCTCCGTGCAGCTCGGCGCGCTCACCGTCCTCGCGCTCACCCTCTCCGGCTGCAACATGTCCTCGGACGACGACGATGACGACTGCGCCCTCGGCCCCGTGGGCGGCGGCGAGACGGTGGCCCTGGCGCTGCGGGCGCCCACGGTGACCGCCGGGCGCACAGCGCCGGAGCCGGCCGCCGCGGCGGTGCCCGACCGGGGCGGCTTCGGCACCCACCTCGCCTCCTGCGGCGGCTGAGGTGCGCCGGGAGTCGGTCACCCCCCGCCCGGACTGGGACGCCACGATCCGCTCCCAGGGCCTGGTGTACGTCGACACCGAGCTGCCCGACGGCGGCATCATGTCCTACTGGGACGAGACCGCCGCGTACGCGTTCGAGCTGGACGAGGTGCTGCGGCTGGAGGAGGCGACCGAGGAGCTGCACCGGATGTCGGTCGCCGCCGCCGAGCACGTCGTCGCGCGCAACCGCTACGCCGAGTTCGGCATCCCCGCCTGGGCGGCCGAGGCCGTGGCCCGGTCGCTGCGCGAGGCGCCGCCCACCCTCTACGGGCGCTTCGACCTCGCCTACGACGGCAGCTGGCCGCCGAAGATGCTGGAGTACAACGCCGACACCCCCACCGCGCTGGTCGAGGCGAGCATCATCCAGTGGTACTGGCTGGAGCACACCCGGCCGGAGCTGGACCAGTGGAACAGCCTGCACGAGCGCCTCGTCGAGGCCTGGGCGAAGATCGGCGCGGGGCTGCACGACCGCCGGGTGCACGTGGTCTGGTCCAACGAGGAGGAGTCCGGCGAGGACCACATGACCGCCGGCTACCTCGCCGAGACCGCCCGCCAGGCCGGGCTGGAGGTCACGCTCCAGCCGATCCAGCGGCTCGGCTGGGACGGCCGCCGCTTCGTCGACGCGGCCGACCAGCCGGTCACCACCTGCTTCAAGCTCTACCCCTGGGAGTGGATGCTCGCCGAGCCGTACGGGCCGCTGGCGCTGGAGCCGGGCACCCCGACGACCTGGATCGAGCCGGCGTGGAAGCTGCTGCTGTCGAACAAGGCGCTGCTCGCCGTGCTCTGGGAGCTGTACCCCGGCCACGAGCTGCTGCTGCCCGCGTACCTCGACTCGCCGCGCGGCATGACCGAGTACGTGGCCAAGCCGCTGCTCGGCCGCGAGGGCGGCTCGGTGCGGATCGTCACGGGCGACACCGAGATCACCAACCCGGGGATCTACGGCGACGAGGGCTGGTGCTACCAGGAGTTCCGGGCGCTGCCGGAGTTCGCCGGCAACCGGATGGTGCTGGGCAGCTGGATCGTCGACGGCGAGTCGGCCGGGGTGGGGGTGCGGGAGAGCGCGAGCCTCATCACCGACGGCTACGCGCGGTTCCTGCCGCACTACATCGACGCGCCACGGGTCCCCTGAGTCGTCTACGGTTGTGGGCGTGAACTTCGACGCGTACGCCCGGACCGGCGTTGACCTCGTCAACGCCCGCCTGGACGACCTCGACGACCTCCGGGCCCTCTTCCCCGACGACAACGCGTGGATGCGCGACGAGGTGGCGGAACGGGACCTCGCGACATTCCGGCGGGCGCAGAAGCGCTTGCGCGACGTCTTCGAGTACGGCACATCCGGGCGGGACGCCCAGGCGGTGACCGAGCTCAACGCGCTGCTGGAGGCGTTCCCGGTGCAGCCCCGCATCTCCGGGCACGACTCCAGCGACTGGCACATGCACGTGACCAGCCGGGGCGCCTCGGTGAGTGCCGAATACCTGGCCGGCGCCGCCTGGGGGCTGTCGGTCTGGCTCTGCGAGTACGGCAGCGCCCGGTTCGGGGTGTGTGCCGACGACCGCTGCGGCAACGTCTACCTGGACACCTCGTCCAACTGCTGCCGGCGGTTCTGCTCGGAACGCTGCGCCACCCGCTCGCACGTGGCCGCCCACCGCGCCCGCAAGCGCGCGGCCATCGGCGAGCAGGCCGGCGTGAACAGCAAGGAATCGCTCAGCACGACCGTCTGACACCGTGCCCGGCCGGCCCTCCGGTGCCGGCCGGGCACGCGCGGCGGCCCTCCGGGCGGCCACCGGGCACGGGGCGGCGGCCCTCCGGGCGGCCACCGGGCACGGGGCGGCGGTCAGGCGTCGACCGGGGACGGGGTGCCGAGGTGCTGGCGGGCGAACGCCAGCGACTCCCGCAGGTCGGCCTCCCGCACGGCGCGGCTCTTCGCGCCCCGGGTGGTCACCTCCACGGCGACCGAGCCGGTGAAGCCGCGCCCGGCCAGCGAGGAGAGCAGCTCGCCGCAGGGCTGGGTGCCGCGCCCCGGCACCAGGTGCTCGTCGCGGCCCTCACCCGTGCCGTCACCGAGGTGCACATGGGCCAGGTTGGCCCCCATCCGGTCGGCCATCGCCAGCGAGTCGGTGTGCGAGGCGGCGCAGTGCGACAGGTCGAGCGTGTAGGAGTCATACCCCGTCTCGGTCGGGTCCCAGCCCGGGACGTACGGCACGAACTGCCGCCCCGCCATCCGGACCGGGTACATGTTCTCGACCGGGAAGCGCAGGTCGGGGTAGTCGGCGGCGATCGTGGCGAGCCCGTCGGCGAAGTTGCGCGCGTAGTCCCGCTGCCAGGTGAACGGCGGGTGCACCACCACGGTGGGCGCCCCGAGCGTCGCCGCCAGCTCCGCGGAGCGACGCAGCCGCTCCCACGGGTCGGGGCTCCACACCCGCTGCGTGACCAGCAGGCAGGGCGCGTGGACGGAGAGCACCGGGACGCCGTAGTGCTCGGCGAGCCCGCGCAGCGCGCCGGCGTCCTGGCTGACGGCGTCGGTCCAGACCATCACCTCGACGCCGTCGTAGCCGAGCGCGGCGGCCAACTGGAACGCCGCCGCGGTCCGCTCAGGAAAGACCGAGGACGTGGACAGGAGCACGGGGACGCGGGAAGTCACACCATCGAGGGTAGCCGGGGTCGATCGACACCTCGTGACGAGAGACCGCAAACCGCCCAGATCACACCGGACCGTCTACCGTTCGCGGCTCACACCGGACCGAGCTGGTCGAGGTGGCGCAGGATCACGCCCTCGCGCAGCGCCCAGGGGCAGATGTCCAGCGCGTCCACGTCCAGCTGACGCAGCACGGCCTCGGCGACGACCGCCCCCGCGAGCAGCTGGTGGGCCCGGCCGGCGCTGACCCCCTCCAGCTCGACGAGCTGGGCCGGCGGGATGTGCCGGATGAACCCGAGCACCTGGCGCAGCCCGGCGCGGGTGAGCCTGCGGGGCGCCCACAGTCCGGCGCCGGAGGGCGCCGCGCCGGCCAGCCGGGCCAGCGTCCGGAACGTCTTCGAGGTGGCCACCGGCCGCTCCCAGCCCACCGCGGTCAGCTGCGCGACGGCCGGTTCCAGCAGCCCGTCGACGTACGCCCGCAGCTCGTCGACCGCCTCGGCCGGCGGCGGCGCCGCGCTGTCGGGGGCCACCCGGAGCCGGTCCCGGGTGAGCCGGCCGGCGCCGAGCGGCAGGGAGACCGCCACGGCCGGATCCTCGTCGATGCCGGCCGCGAGCTCCAGCGAGCCGCCGCCGATGTCCAGCACCAGCAGCCGACCCGCCGACCAGCCGAACCAGCGTCGCACCGCGAGGAAGGTCAGCCGCGCCTCGTCCGCACCCGGCAGCACCTCCAGGCGTACGTCGGTCTCGTCGCGCACCCGCGCCAGCACCTCGGCGGCGTTGGTGGCGTCGCGGACGGCGGAGGTGGCGAACGCGATCAGGTCCTCGGCGCCCAGCCCCACGGCCGCCGCCCTGGCCATGCCGACCGCCTTGACCAGGCCGTCCGCGCCGGCCTCGGTCAGCGCGCCGTCCGGGCCGATCTGCTCGGCCAGCCGCAGCACGACCTTCTCCGAGTGCGCCGGCCAGGGGTGCGCCCCGTGATGGGCGTCGACCACCAGCAGGTGCACCGTGTTGGAACCGACGTCGAGGACACCCAGTCGCATGCTGAAGACACTAGGGCCAACCGGATTGCGCGGCTCGGCGGACCGGTGGGGGCACCGGGCGTACGCTGGGCCGGGTGACAGGCCAGATCGAACTCCGTGTGCTGGTGGACGACCCGGACGACCCCCGCAGCCGCGAGGTGCCCCTGGACTTTCCCCGGGAGTGGATCGAGTTCGCCGACCCGGCGGACGACAACCACCTCATCCGGGCCGACCTGACGTGGCTGCTCTCCCGCTGGACGTGCATCTTCGGCCGGGGCTGCCACGGCATCGTCGCCGGCCGGGCCGCCGACGGCTGCTGCTCGCACGGCGCGTTCTTCACCGACTCCGAGGACGAGCAGCGGGTCCGGGCCGCGGTCAAGCGGCTGACCCCGGCGACGTGGCAGCACTTCCGGCGCGGGTTCAAGAACTGGACCGAGAACGACACGATCGACGGCAAGAGCTCCGCCCGCCGCACCGCCACCCAGGAGGCGGACGGGCCGTGCGTCTTCCTCAACGACGCCGGATTCCCGGGCGGCGCCGGCTGCGCCCTGCACGCGCAGGCGCTGCGCGACGAGGTGCACCCGCTGGAATACAAGCCCGACGTCTGCTGGCAGCTGCCGATCCGCCGCGACCAGGAGTGGGTCAAGCGTCCGGACAACACGAAGGTGCTGGTCTCCACGCTCTCCGAGTTCGACCGGCGGGGCTGGGGTGCCGGCGGGCACGACCTGGACTGGTGGTGCACGTCCTCCACCGACGCGCACGTCGGCAGCGAGCCGATGTACGTCTCGTACGGCCCGGAGCTGACCGCGCTCGTGGGCGCCCCCGCGTACGCGAAGCTGGCCGAGGTGTGCGGGGCGCGCAGGCGGCAGGGCATGGTCGCCCCGCACCCCGCCGACGGCGCCTGACCGACCGACGACGACGGGGCCCGCGCGCGGCGCGGGCCCCGTCGTGCGTACGCCGGTCAGGGCTCGAACTTGTAGCCCAGACCCCGCACGGTGACGATGAAGCGCGGCGCGGACGGCTCCGGCTCGACCTTGGAGCGCAGCCGCTTGACGTGCACGTCGAGGGTCTTGGTGTCGCCGACGTAGTCGGCCCCCCAGACCCGGTCGATGAGCTGGCCCCGGGTGAGCACCCGGCCCGCGTTGCGCAGCAGCAGCTCCAGCAGCTCGAACTCCTTGAGCGGTAGCTGGACCGCGGCGCCGTCGACGGTCACCACGTGCCGTTCGATGTCCATCCGGACCGGGCCGGCGGCCAGCGTCGGCCCGCCCGACTCGGCGGCCTCGGCGCTCTGCCGCCGCAGCACCGCCCGGATCCGGGCGACCAGCTCCCGGGGCGAGTACGGCTTGGTCACGTAGTCGTCGGCGCCGATCTCCAGGCCGACCACCTTGTCGATCTCACTGTCCCGGGCGGTGACCATGATGATCGGCACGTGCGAACGCTGCCGGAGCTGCCGGCACACCTCGGTGCCGGACATCTCGGGCAGCATCAGGTCGAGCAGCACGATGTCGGCGCCGGTCCGGTCGAACTCGGTGAGGGCGGCGGTCCCCGTCGCGGCGACGGACACCTCGAAACCCTCCTTGCGGAGCATGTACGACAGGGCGTCGGAGAACGACTCCTCGTCCTCGACCACCAGTACGCGGCTCAACGGGACTTCCTTTCCATGTGCTGTCAGGCCTGCCGGAGCTCGGCCGGACCGGCCTCGATCCCAGCGGGCGGCGGTGTCGCCAGGCCCTCGTCGGGGGGACGGGTGGGCAGCCGGAGGGTGAACGTCGATCCACCACCAAGAGTGCTCGACACCTCCACCCTTCCGCCATGGTTGCCGGCGATGTGTTTCACGATGGCCAGCCCGAGGCCGGTGCCGCCGGTCGACCGGGACCGGGCCTGGTCGGCCCGGTAGAACCGCTCGAAGATCCGGTCGACGTCGGTCGGGGCGATCCCGATGCCCTGGTCGGCGACGGAGATCTCCACGTGTTCGTCGGCGGCGCGGGCGGTGATCCGGACGGTGGTGTCCTCGCCCGAGTAGTTGACGGCGTTCTCCACCAGGTTCGACACGGCCGTGGCGAGCTGCGCGTCGCTGCCGTGGACGGTCAGGCCCCGTTCGGCGTCGACGGCCACCTCGATCCGGCGGGCGGCGGCGGAGGTGCGGGTCCGGTCGATCACCTCGGCGATCACCCAGTCGATCGCGACCGGCTCCGGGGGCGGCTGCGGCTCGGCGCCCTGGAGGCGGGTCAGCTCCAGCAGCTCCTGCACCAGGCGGCCCAGCCGGGTCGACTCGTGCTGGATGCGCTCGGCGAACCGACGCGCGGCGACCAGGTCCTCGGAGAGGTCGGGTGCGCCCGCCCCGGCGGGCTCGGTGGCGTCCAGCAGCGCCTCGGCGAGGAGTTGCAGCGCCCCGATGGGGGTCTTGAGCTCGTGGCTGACGTTGGCGACGAAGTCGCGGCGGACCCGGGCCAGCCGGTGCGACTCGGTCACGTCCGAGGCCTCGACGGCGATGAAGCCCGCCCCGATCCCCATCGCCCGCAGGTGCACCCCGAGCGGGTTCACCCCGGCGTTGTCGCGGCCCCGCGGCAGGTCCAGCTCGATCTCGCGCCGCACGCCGGTGCGGCGCACCTGCCCGGCGAGCGTACGGATCAGTGGGTGGGCGGCGATCGAGCCCTGGGTGGGGCCGGTGCGGAGCAGCCCCATCGCCCGGGCGGCCGGGTTGACCAGGACGGGCAGGTCGTCGGGGTCGAGCACGACCACGCCGGCCCGTAGGGAGTCGATGGTCCGGCGGCCGATGCCGGACTGCGGATCCTCGGCTATCGGGAGCCTCCCGGAGGTGTGGGGGTAGCCGGACCGGCTCCCCGCCCGCGTGGCGCGTTCGCCCAGCGCCGGAACGAGCCGGGGCAGCAGCACCCCGGCGACCAGTCCGACCGCCAGCCCCACGGCCACCGCGACCGTCACCGCCCATTCCACCCGGCGATCGTAGGGTCATTGTTAACCTGGCAACCACCACAAATAGGATGAATCACCTTCGCTTCCGGCAAAGTTCACTCCCGCGTCCGGCGTCGTTCACCGAGGTTCACCTCGGGTCTCCCCGCCCGACCTACCGTGGGCGGCGTACCTGCCCCCGCCGGCCGGGGCCGGCGACCAGCGACCCTCGCCCGCGCCACGGAGCCGGCGACCGTTGCGCCGGCCCCCCGGCCGGGCGACCGACAACCAGCGACCACAGGACGTGACAATGCGCGACGAGTTCCGGGCTGACCTCCAGATCGTCAGCCAACTGCTGGTGGACATGGCGGAAGGGGTCCGGGCCGCGATGCGGCAGGCCACCCACGCCCTGCTCACCGCGGACCGCCGGGCGGCCGAGACGGTGATCGAGCGGGACGCCGAGATCGACGAGCTCTACCGGCACGTCGAGGAGCGGGTCTGCGACCTGCTCGCCCGGCAGGCCCCCGTCGCCTCCGACCTGCGCGCGATGATCACCGCGCTGCACGTCGCGGCCGACCTGGAGCGGATGGGCGACCTGGCCGACCACGTCGCCAAGACCGCCCTGCGCCGGCACCCCTCGCCGGCCGTCCCGGCGGAGCTGCGGCCGACCTTCACCGACATGGCCGCCATCGCCGACCGGATGGCCATCAAGATCGGCTCGGTGCTCGCCAAGCCCGACGCCGACCTCGCCGCCGAACTCGACGGCGACGACGACGCCATGGACGACCTGCACCGCAGCCTGTTCGGGCTGCTGCTCGGCGAGGACTGGCCGTACGGGGTGGAGACCGCCATCGACGCCACCCTGCTCGGCCGCTTCTACGAGCGCTTCGCCGACCACGCCGTCAACGCCGGCGAACACGTGGTCTACCTGATCACCGGACAGACCACCCCCACGGCGGGCTGAGCGCGCGCAAAGGGCCCCTTCCCACGCGCGTCGCGCCGGGAAGGGGCCCTTTCCGTGGCTACGTCAGCGGCCCTGGTTGGCCACCGCGGCGGCGGCCGCCTTGGCGGCGGTCGGGTCCAGGTACGTGCCGCCCAGGGTGAGCGGGCGCAGCTGCGGGTCCAGGTCGTAGCGCAGCGGGATGCCGGTGGGGATGTTGAGCTTGGCGATCGCCTCGTCGGAGATCTGGTCCAGGTGCTTCACCAGGGCGCGCAACGAGTTGCCGTGCGCGGCCACCAGCACCGTACGGCCAGCCAGGATGTCCGGCACGATCGAGTCGTACCAGTAGGGCAGCATCCGCTCGACGACGTCCTTGAGACATTCGGTGCGGGGCATCAGCTCGCCCGGCAGCAGCGCGTAACGCGGGTCGCCGACCTGCGAGAACTCGTCGTCGTCCGCGATCGGCGGCGGCGGGGTGTCGTACGAACGGCGCCAGAGCATGAACTGCTCCTCGCCGTACTCCTCCAGGGTCTGCTTCTTGTTCTTGCCCTGGAGGGCGCCGTAGTGCCGCTCGTTGAGCCGCCACGACCGGCGCACGGCGATCCAGTGCCGGTCGGCGGCGTTGAGCGCCAGCTCGGCGGTGCGGATCGCGCGGCGCATCACGCTGGTGTGCACCACGTCCGGCAGCAGGTCGTGCTCGCGCAGCAGCTCGCCGCCGCGGCGCGCCTCGGTCTCGCCCTTCTCGGTCAGGTCGACGTCGACCCAGCCGGTGAAGAGGTTCTTGGCGTTCCAGTCGCTCTCGCCGTGCCGCAGCAGGACCAGCGTCCCGACGGTGGGCCCCTCGCTAGCAGTCATGCCGATCATCCTGCCGCACGTCGTCGGGCGACGCGCGGGCGGTGGTCGTGACGACCACCACGTGGAAAATGCGCTGCCCGGAGATCCGGCCTGGCACTAGGTTGTAAGGCGCAACAATCAAGACGGTCATTACGGGGGCGCTGGCGTGCGGACGATGCGGGGTTGGTTCCGGGACACCACCGGCGGCCTACCGGTCAGCTTCTGGTACCTGTGGGCCGGCACCCTGATCAACCGGCTCGGCTCGTTCGTCCTGGTCTTCCTGGCCATCTACCTGACGCAGGAGCGCGGCTTCTCCGCGTCGCAGGCGGGGCTGGTGCTCGGCCTCTGGGGCGTCGGCGGGGCGCTCGGCACCACCGCCGGCGGCACGCTGAGCGACCGCTGGGGCCGCCGGCCCACCCTGCTCACCGCGCATCTCGGCGCGGCCACCATGATGCTCGCCCTCGGCTTCGCCCGGGAACTGTGGGCCGTGGCGCTCGGCGCCCTGCTGCTCGGCATGTTCGCCGAGGCGGCCCGGCCCGCGTTCGGCGCGATGGTGATCGACGTGGTGCCGGAGAAGGACCGGCTGCGCGCCTTCTCGCTGAACTACTGGGCGATCAACCTCGGCTTCGCCAGCGCGGCGATCCTCGCCGGCCTCGCCGCCGAGGCCGGCTTCCTGCTGCTCTTCGTGGTCGACGCGACCACCACCGTGATCACCGCACTGGTCATCTTCCTCAAGGTCGGCGAGACCCGGCGGGTCCCCGCCGGCGGGGGCGGCCAGCGGGGCGCCGGCGCCCCCGTCGGGGCGCTGCGCACCATCCTGCGCGACCGGGTCTTCCTCGGCTTCGTGACGCTCAACCTGTTCGCCGCGCTGGTCTTCCTCCAGCACATCTCGATGCTGCCGATCGCCATGGGCGACTCCGGGCTCAGCCCCACCACCTACGGCTCGGTCATCGCGCTCAACGGGGTGCTGATCGTGGTCGGCCAACTCTTCGTTCCCCGGCTGATCAGGGGCCGGAGCCGATCGCACGTGCTCGCCCTGGCGTCGGTGGTGATGGGCGTCGGGTTCGGGCTCACCGCCTTCGCCGACACCGCCTGGTTCTACGGCCTGACCGTGCTGGTCTGGACGGTCGGCGAGATGCTCAACTCGCCGTCCAACGCCACCCTGATCGCCGAACTCTCCCCCGCCGAGCTGCGCGGCCGCTACCAGGGCGTCTTCTCGCTCTCCTGGCAGGGAGCCGCCGCGGTCGCGCCCGTCCTCGGCGGCCTGGTCCGGGAGCAGGCCGGCAACGCCCAGCTCTGGTTCGGCTGCGCCGCCATCGGCGGGCTGATGGCGCTCGCCCACCTGATCTCCGGCCCGGCCCGGGAGCGGCGGGCCACGCTGCTGCGGGCGGCCACCGGTCCCGTCGTGCCGGTGGTGGCGATCCGCCCGCCCGCCCCGCAGGCCGCCGAGGCGGCGGCGACGGCCCCCGCCGAGCCGGTCGGCCCGGCAGGGGACGACGGCCTGCCGGACAGGGGCCCGGGGCGGCCGGTCGGCCCGGCAGGGAGCGACGGCCTGCCGGACAGGGACCCGGGGCGGCCGATCGGCCCAGCAGGGGACGACGGCCTGCCGGACAAGGGCCCGGCAGGGCCGGTCGGTCCGGCCGGGAGCGACGGCCTGCCGGACAGAGGCCCGGGGCGGGCGCCGGAGCCGACGGGAGCGCGGTGACCAGCGACACGCTGGCGCGGCAGCCCTCGGCTTCCTACGGTCGAGGACGCTTCGGCCGAGGACGCCTCGGTTAGGAAACAGAACTGTCGGGAGGACGGGTGCGGGCCCTGCGCCGCTGGCTGGACGACACCGCGGGCGGGCTCCCCGCCACCTTCTGGTACCTCTGGGCCGGACTGCTGATCAACCGGGCCGGCGCCTTCGCGATGCTCTTCCTGTCGCTCTACCTGACCGAGGCGCGGGGAGCGAGCGAGGCGCTCACCGGCACGGTCGTCGGGGCGTAC
>NZ_WAAS01000025.1:0-45172 GCF_008806585.1 Micromonospora sp. AMSO12t | reverse complement strand
AGGGCAGGGCAGGGCAGGGCGGTCAGGCCAGTTCGACCAGTTCGAGGAGGTCGTCGCTCCAGGCGTCCTCGTCGCCGTCGGGGAGCAGGATGGCGCGGTCGGGCTTCAGCGCCATGACCGCGCCGGGGTCGTGGGTGACCAGCACGATCGCCCCCGGGTAGCGGGCGATGGCGTCGAGCACCTGCTCCCGGCTGACCGGGTCGAGGTTGTTCGTCGGCTCGTCGAGCAGCAGCACGTTCGCCCCGGAGCAGACCAGGGTGGCCAGCGCGAGCCGGGTCTTCTCGCCGCCGGAGAGCACCCCGGCCGGCTTGTCCACGTCGTCGCCGGAGAACAGGAACGCCCCGAGGATCTTGCGCAGGTCGGTGTCGGTCTGCTCGATGGCGGCGCTGCGCATGTGCTCCAGCACCGTACGGTCCACGTCGAGCGTCTCGTGCTCCTGCGCGTAGTAGCCGAGCCGCAGGCCGTGACCGGCGTGCACCTCGCCGGTGTCCGGCTCGAGCAGGCCGCCGAGCATCCGCAGCAGGGTGGTCTTGCCGGCGCCGTTGAGCCCCAGGATGGCCACCCGGGAGCCCCGGTCGACCGCCACGTTCACGTCGGTGAAGATCTCCAGCGAGCCGTACGACTTCGACAGGCCTGTCGCGGTGAGCGGGGTCTTGCCGCAGGGGGCCGGGTTCGGGAAGCGCACCTTCGCCACCCGGTCGGAGACGCGTACCTCCTCCAGGCCGGAGATGAGCTTCTCGGCCCGGCGGGCCATGTTCTGCGCGGCGACGGTCTTGGTGGCCTTGGCCCGCATCTTGTCGGCCTGCGCCATCAGCGCGCCGGCCTTCTTCTCGGCGTTGGCCCGCTCCCGGCGGCGGCGCCGCTCGTCGGTCTCGCGGGCCTCCAGGTACGCCTTCCAGCCCAGGTTGTAGACGTCGACCACGGAGCGGGTGGCGTCGAGGAACCACACCTTGTTGACCACCGACTCCAGCAGCGAGCCGTCGTGGGAGATCACGATCAGGCCGCCCTTGTGGTTGGCGAGGAAGCTGCGCAGCCAGGTGATCGAGTCGGCGTCGAGGTGGTTGGTCGGCTCGTCGAGCAGCAGGATGCCGCCGCCGTTCTCACCCGCGTCGCGGAACAGGATCCGGGCCAGCTCGATGCGGCGGCGCTGACCGCCGGAGAGCGTGCCGATGGTCTGGGCGAGCGCCCGGTCCGGCAGGCCGAGGTTGGCGCAGATCCGGGCGGCCTCGGCCTCGGCCGCGTACCCGCCGAGGGAGGCGAACTGGTCCTCCAGCGCGCCGTAGCGACGGACCAGCCGGTCGTCGGCGTCGTCGGCGAGCTTGGCCTCGATCTCCTTCATCTGGGCCATCAGCACGTCCAGGCCCCGGGCAGAGAGCACCCGGTCGCGGCCGGTGACCTCCAGGTCGCCGGTGCGGGGGTCCTGCGGGAGGTAGCCGATGGCGCTGCGGCGATCGAGCTGACCGGCGTACGGCTGGCCCTCGCCGGCGAGCACCTTCAGCGTGGTGGTCTTGCCGGCGCCGTTGCGGCCGACCAGGCCGATCCGGTCACCCGGCTGCACCCGCAGCGTGGTGTCGGACAGCAGGATCCGGGCGCCGGCGCGCAACTCCAGGCCGGTGGCAGTGATCATGTCGGAGGACTCGCTCTCGGGGTCTGGAAGGGCTGACTCAGGGCACGCGAAAGCGCCGGCGAGCACGAGGCCCGTCGGCGCGGGGCGGTTCAGCCTTCGCAGAGCAGCACGGGCCCAAGTGTACCGGGCCCCGCCGGATCGCCCCGCCGGATTACCGATCAAGATCATCGGGTACCGAATCGCCGTCCGGACCCGGTCCGGTACCGCAACCACCAAAACGGATCAAATCGGTGATCGGGGTAGACATGGAGCTGAACGAGAACGCGCGGGTCGACACCAGCCAGGTGGACGATCGGCGAGGATCCGGCGGGGGCGGCGGGCTGGGCGGCATACCCATCCCGATCGGCGGCGGTCGGGGCGGCATCGTCGGCATCGTCATCGCCGTGCTCGTCGCGCTCGTCGGCGGCGGCTTCGGCCTGAACGCGGCCACCAACGGCGGCGACGAGCCGCAGGGCGACAACTCGTCACTGGAGCAGAAGTGCTCGGCCGAGGACGCGCTCCAGCAGCTCGACTGCCGCAACGCGCTCTACGTCAACTCCATCCAGGCGTACTGGCAGAAGGCCCTGCCCGAGGCGTTCGGCGAGCAGTACCGCCCGTCGAAGACGGTGTTCTTCAGCCAGGGCGTCAACACCGCCTGTGGGCAGGCCGACTCCGGCGTCGGCCCGTTCTACTGCCCCGCCGACGACCAGGTCTACATCGACCTCACCTTCTACCAGGTGCTCGCCCAGCAGCTCGGCGCCTCCGGCGAGTTCGCCCAGCCGTACGTGCTCGCCCACGAGTACGGCCACCACGTGCAGGACCTGCTCGGCACCGAGGCGCAGATGCGCCGCCAGCAGCAGCGCGACCCGGACAGCGCGAACGCGCTCTCGGTGAAGCTGGAGTTGCAGGCCGACTGCTACGCCGGCGCGTGGGCGAAGAACGCCACCGGCACCGCCGACGCGAGCGGCCAGAAGATCTTCACCAGCATCAGCGAGCAGGACATTCAGCAGGCCGTCGACGCCGCCGAGAAGATCGGCGACGACGCCATCTCCAAGCGGGCCAACCGGCCGGTGAACCCGGACGAGTTCACCCACGGTTCCTCCGCCCAGCGCAAGGAGTGGTTCACCCGGGGCTACGACACCGGCGACCCGAAGTCCTGCGACACCTTCCGCGGCAGCCTCTGAGCACCGGACCGGAGACCGCCCTCGGCGGCCGGCGGGCCTCGCCCGCCGGCCGCCGTCGTGCGTGGGGTCGACCGGCCGGTCGTTGGCGGTCCGTCCCAGCGTGGGAAGGGGCGGGTGTCCGCAGTGCAGCCAGCGTCGCTCCCGACGCGGTCGCCGCTCAGGACGGGGCGGGATCGCGCACCAGGATCCGGACCGCCCGGGCCGCCGCGATCGCGCCGACCAGCACGGCGTGCCGGGGCTCGGGCACGTCCAGCAGACGGTCGGCACGCAGCGCCGCCAGCGGGGCGAGCCGCCGGTCGGCGAGCACGGTGTCCACCGCCCGCCGGTCGCCGCCGCAGACCAGCGCGCCCAACGACGACGCCTCCGGCAGCAGCAGCCGTACGGCCAGGTCGGCCGCGTCGCCCAGCGCCGCCTTCGCCTGGTTGTCGCGCCGCCGGGCGAAGCGCTGCTGCGACCAGCCCCCGGCGGCCGTGCGCCCCTGCACGTAGCGGGTGCCCACCTTGGAGACCACCAGCTCCTCCCCCGCCGCGACGCCGACCGCCACCGCGCCCTTGCGGGCGAGCAGCAGCCCGATCCGGCGCGGCGCGGTCGCGGCGGCCACGAAGCCGGGCACATCCGGGGTGGCCGGCGCGCCGGGCGGGGTGTGCAGCTCGGCGATCGCGCCGTCCGGGGCGGCGAGCAGCAGCCCGTACGCCTCGACGGTGGTGGTGGGCGGGCCGTGCCGGTCGGCGAAGCCCTCGACCCACCGGGCGGCCCGGGCGGGGTCCACCTCGACCCAGCGGCCGCCTCCGGCGGCCGGTCGGCTGCTCATACGCCCGAACCTACGGCACGGCGACGCCAACTGACTGCCGTGGGTGGGTGGACGCCCGCGGCGGGCCGCCGCCCCCGCCGGGCGGCAGGCCACCGACCCGGACCCAGCCGGGCAGCGGACGACCGGCTCGGCTAGCCAAGCAGCAGCATCGCCACGGCCAGGGCGGCGATGATGGCGCTGGAGAGCAGCGCGGTCACGAGCCGACCGCGCGGTCCGGTCAGCACCCGGCCGACCAGGGTGCCTCCGCCGGCGATCAACAGCTGCCAGCTCGCCGAGGCGACGAACGCGCCGAGCACGAAGAGGCCGGCGGCGAGCGGATCCGGCTCGGCATGGTCCGTACGGCCCAGCACGAGCGCGGCGAAGTAGACCACGGTCGCGGGGTTCAGCAGGGTCAGCGCGAGCACGCCGGTGAAGGCGCGGACCGGGGTGTCCAGGCCCCGGCGGACGCCGGCGGCACCGGTCGCGGCGCGGGGGCGCAGCGCGCGCCAGGCGCCGTGGCCGGCGAGGACGAGCAGCACCAGTGCGGCGGCCAGCCGCAGCGGCCCGGCGACCGGGGCGATCAGCCCGGCGACGGCGGCCCCGCCGAGGGCCGCCACGGCGGCGTAGAGCCCGTCGGCGGTGGCCACCCCGAACGCGGCGGAGGCGCCGACCCGGAACGACGTGCGGGCGCTGAGCCCGAGGATGAGGACCGCGATCGCACCGACCGGGATGGCGACGCCGTAGCCGGCGAGCAGACCGGCCAGGAACGCGCCGGTCACGACGGTCGGCGGCGGGTCGGGACGCGACCGGACGCGGTCCGCTGTCGCCGTGCGGCGGCGGCCGCGGCGACGGGGACGGTCTTCGTCGGGTACGTCTCGATCACCCGCTCATCCTCGGCCCCGCCACCGCGGCCCTGCCACCGAATTCCCCACCGACGCCGTTCATCCGCAGGTGGACGCGACCGCAGGGCTCGGCTGGGGCGGCGTTACCGAGGGTCACAGTCGCCCCGACGGACGAGTTCCTACGTCGGTGTGGTGGGTCTTGGGGCGACGGTGGGGATCGGTGGAAGTCGGCGCAGTGCTCGGATGGCCAGTACGGCGAGCGGTACGCCTACCGCCAGCACGGCGACAACCTCTACGGAGGCGATCGTGGCGAGTGTTGTCCGCTGCGCCTGGTTGCTGTAGTCGGGCAGGGTTGCGGTTCGCAGGGCGAGCGCGGTCACGGCGAGCAGGGTGAGCGCCAGTGACCATGGCAGCCTCCGAGATTGGCGGCTGGACACTCGACCGGCCAGGTGGACCACCATGGCGACAGTGACCACCGCGCAGGACAGGCCCGGCCAGTCCAGCAGCCTCAGCGCCGGTCTCGCCGCCTGGATGGTGAACAGCGGCACGGGGACGAGGAAGATGCCGATCGGCAGCGCGAGGAGCCAGGGGCGGCGCGGCACCGGTGGGGCGCCTCGGTGAAAAGCCGCCATCGCGAGTAGCAGGAGCACGTCGACGAATCGCATCGCCCAGGGCGTCACGGACAGCGGTACGTCACCGACGCCTTGTTCGAAGGCGGTGGTGATGGCCGGAGGCACGATGGCGAGCAGGGCGACCGCTTGGGCCACCCGCCGGTGTCCGAGGACGAGCGCGACGTAGGCCGGCAACCACGCGTAGTCGGCGAGATTCCACGCGGTGTGCCAGATGTTCGACGACGGGCTGAGTGGCCATTCCAGTTCAGGAGCCGGCAACCAGGCGATCTTCCGGGAGAGCCACAGCGTGACGGCGATGCTGGCGGTGACCATGACGGCGTTGGCCAGCATCGCCATCAGGGCCGCCAGGCGTACGGCTTGTCCCCAGGCGAACGAGCGGGGTGGCGCGTCAGCCCCGCCGAGACGCAACCGAACGGCGAGGGAGACGATGCTGGCGACCTCGGACAGGCTCGGCCGGCCGTAGTCCGTGACATACGCGGTGGTCTCGGAGTCGCCGGTGTCCATGCTGTCCAGAAAGGCGGCGACCATGTCGTCTTCCCATTCCTGCCGGTAGGCGGCGGGCAGCAGCCGGAGGACGAACCGGTAGCGCTCTTCCAGCCGGTTCACGACGGCGTTCCCGTGATCGGGTTCCGCCGCTCGCGCAACCGGGTGGAGGCGAGGCGCGCGTTGGCGGCCAGCCGTTGCGCCTCCGCTTCGAGGGCCTGGCGGCCCCGCTCGGTCACCCGGTAGTACCGGCGTAACCGTCCTTGCCATGCCTCCTCGCGGTCCAGTTCGACCAGGCCGTCACCGACGAGTCGGTCCAGGACCCCGTACAAGGAGCCGATCTTCAGCTGCACGCGGCCCCGCGACAGTTCCGCCACGTCCGCGACGATCCCGTAGCCGTGCCGCGGAGCGTCGATCAGCGCGGTGAGGACGAAGAAGGCTGGCTCTGTCATGGCCCGAGAACTCATCCACCTAATATAGTGGAAGACAAGATATCCTTCCCGTCAGGAGCCAGGCTGGCGCCAGCGGGTTTCACCGGGCCCCGGCATGCGCGGAGCCCACGCCAAGAAGGAGTGATCATGGGCGACGGTGACGCGGCGGACGCCGGCGACCTGGGCGGGCCGGACTTCGCTCCGGCGATACCGGCGGCGGAGAGCAGCGTCGTCGGCGCCCCGCCCCCCAACGGGGCGGCCATCGTCCTGGGCCCCGGATACAGCGGTCAGGTCCTGCTGCCCCGGGCTCCGCAACGGGTTCGGCCACTACCCCCAGTCGCGAGCGGTGACCTTGGCGGCGGCGTTGGAGAGGATTCACGGGCAGCGGCCGACGATCATCCGTAACGGGGTTGGAAGCTGGCAAACGCCCGCACGTCGGCAAGACCGCGCGTCGCCTTGCATGACGAGCGATGGGCGGACGAACGTGCGCTGATCTTGGCAGATCGGCGCACAGTCAGCAGTACGTCAAGGCATTGCCAGGGCTGTCGTGGGCCATCGATCAGCCGTTGGGGCGTGATTCGATCGCCTGCAGCGACCACCTGTTGCCGTCAGGATCGCCGAAGTAGACGAAGCTGCCCCATGGCTGCACCTCGACCTCGCTGGCATCGACGCCGGCGTCGAGCAGTTGCCGGCGTGCCGCCCCGGCGTCGGCGACCACAACCTGGATTTCCTGGGTGCCGGGAGTCTTGTCGGTGATGCCCTCGCCGATCACGATGGAGCAGGCCGAGCCGGGTGGTGTGAGCTGGACGAACCGCAGGCCCTCGTGCACCCTGTGATCGTGGTCGGCGTTGAAGCCCACCTTCTGGTAGAACGCCTTGGCCCGGTCGACATCGGTCACCGGAACGGGGATGAGTTCGATCTTCCAGTCCATGGACCCACCGTAGGACATGGTTACGGTTCCGAGCGGGGAGGTTGAAGCGTGGGTATCGCGTGGCGTGACTCGCCGGAAGAACTGGCCGGACCGCCACGCCGACGGGGCCTGGCTCCGGACCGGGTGGACAACGTCGAGGCGGCGTGGAAGGCATTCCGCGTACGTCCGCTGGTCTAGGGTCCCTGGGGTGGTCAGGAGCGCGCAGGACGTTGTGGGCGTAATCGAGTCAGACCCGGGAGCAATGGAAGTCCTTCGAGTTACGGCCGACCTTGGATTGTCGGACTGGTGGATCGGTGCCGGCTTCGTACGCAACCGCGTCTGGGACGCGATCAGCAACATCGCGGCCTCGCCGGAGCGCGACGTGGATGTCGCCTACTTCGACCCGGAAAAGCTGGACCCACGCGAGGACGCACACGCCGAAGCCCAGGCCATGATGGCCCTGCCTGGGGTGCCGTGGGAAATTCGTAATCAAGCACGGATGCATCTGCGCAATGGCGATGAGCCCTACACGTCCGCCATGGACGCGATATCGCGCTGGCCCGAAACGGCAACGTGCGTCGCGGTTACCCTGCGGGGTGACTCTGTTCGCCTGGTGTCCTGCCACGGGTTGGCTGACCTTGTAGGAATGGTTGTCCGCCCCTCTCCAGCCTTCAACAATGCGGCGGGCCGCGCGAAGGTGCAGCGCCGCGTGCAGGTCAAGGGATGGCTCGACCGATGGGCCGGACTGCGGCTGGAGATCTAGCGCTCACGCCGGGCGTAAGGAAGGGCAGCCCCGACAGGACGTCCTCCTCTCGGCACGCCCGGATGCATGCACCCCGCGACCTGGTTACCTTGCGTGACGGGCGCTTCGCGGCAGAAGAGGACGTCCGCGAGATTCAGCCGCGGCTGGCGTACAGGTACACGGTGACCACGTCGGGTGCGTCGAGGTTGAGCAGGACCGATCGGCGCGTGCCGTCGGCGGTGGGTTGTTCCTCGACGATTCCGGAGACGGTCTTGGCGGTTTCGGGGTCCCACAGGTTGCCGCCGCCGACGTTGCGTTTCGTGTCGACTGCCCGAACTCCCGGTGCGGGAGCCGCCGTGAACTTTGCCTCGGCAACGAAGGCGTCGAGCGCAGTACGGGGGATGCGGAGCTCCCACTGGTCGGCGGCAGCTCGGGCGAGTTGGTCGCCGTGCCGGCCGACGCTGTGGCCGTAGCCGCGCCCGGCCAGTGTCAGGTCGTCCAGCAGGCACCGGGCGTGCACATCCACGACCATCGGCAGCAGCATCCGGGCCGACGAGCCGGGCGGCGCGGGCCGTCAGCTCGGCGTCGACCAGCTCTCGTACTGCGGTGATCGCCTTCTGCCCACGCTTCCGTCCCAGAAGGTAGAATCCCTATTTGTCAGGTAGGCAAAGTAGGTTAGCGTCACCGCCATGACTGGTCGGGAAGCCCTGCTTGACGGCACCGCAGTCGCAGTGTCACGAGGATGTTGCTGCGGCTGCTGCCGCTGAGCCTGCGTCCCCTGACTTCTCGCCTACCGCCGCGTCGCCGACTCAAGACGACACGGCAGCGTTTTCCGCAAGCCCGACCAACAGCCGCTCGCCGCGCCGACGCATGGCCGGAGACTGCGCATCCCGCTCTGCGCGGCGGTGTGAAAGTGCGGTTACTCGTCAGATCCGAGCCCATACCCAACTACTGAGAGGACGTCCCCTGATGTCACCGTTGACAATGAGACTGGGCGCAGTTGCCGCCACCGCCGCCCTGGGCTGCACTGCATTCGCTGCCACCGGCACCGCCGCTGCTCCGCTCGGCGCCGCAGCCACTCATGCCGGCCCCGGGCAGCCGAACATCGTGTTCGTACTGGCCGACGACCTGGGGTGGGCCGATCTCAGCACCGGCCTCACGAACAAGGGGTCGGGCAACACCTACAACGAAACCCCCACGGTCGACCGCCTCGCCGCGGAGGGCGTCGCCTTCGACAACGCCTACGGCGGTCCCAACTGCGTGCCGACCCGAGCCGCTCTCCTCACCGGGCTCTACGCGCCCCGGCCGACGAACAATCTCTTCCTGGTCGGCGACCTGGACCGCGGCGGGGACGGCACGCTACTGGACGGGGCACCGCAGGGGCTCCCAGACGGCGACGACGCGCTGCCGGGTGAGGCCTACACCGTCGGCGAGGCGCTGCGTGACGCCGGCTACGCGACCGGGTACGTCGGCAAGTTCCACGTGACCAGGACCGCTGACCAGATCACGGCCGACTTCGGGTTCGAGGAGAACCTGGGCGGCTCGAACTCGGGACACGCCAGCCAGTACCACGCCATCGACGGGACGTTCAACAACAGCATCGGCCCGGCGTTGGACAAGTTCGCGGCCGACTACACCCAGAAGTACGTCGACGAGAACATCAAGCCCTACTCCCGCGGCGCGGGCGACGCGAGCCTGGACGCCCTCGTCGGCACCGACAAGCACGTGACCGACGCGGTGGCGGACGCGACCATCGACTTCATCGACCGCCACACGGACGAGCCGTTCTTCACCTGGGTCAGCAACTACGCGGTGCACACGCCAATCGGCGTCAAGCAGCCACGCGCCGACCTGCTTGCGAAGTACCAGGCCAAGCCGGCTGTTCCCGGACACCCGGCTGATGCGTCGTACTCCGCGCTGTTGGAGGGCCTCGACCAGGGGCTGGCCCGCATCGTGCACCACCTCGAGACCACCCCGGATCCCCGCAACCCCGGGCACCCGTTGGCGGACAACACCATCGTGGTCTTCACCTCCGACAACGGTGGGACCGCGAACGCCGACAACGGCTGGCTCAGCGGCTACAAGGGCGAACTGCGGGAGGGCGGGCTACGGGTTCCAGCCATCGTGTGGAGCAGGAACGAGCGCCTGGTCGGCGGTGGCGTGGTCGACCCGACACCGATCCACGCGGTCGACTACCTGCCGACGTTCGCATCGCTGGCCGGTGCGAAGCTGCCCAAGGGCCTGCGCCCCGACGGTGTGGACCTGAGCGGAATCTGGCGCAACGAAAGCGCCGAGCTCGGCACGCGCCACCTCTTCTGGCACCTGCCTGGGTACCTGATCGCGGGCGCGCGGGACCAGCGCCCCGAGACGGCGATTCGGTCGGGGCCGTGGAAGCTCAGCTACCGCTACGAGACCCAGGACTGGGAGCTCTACAACCTGGACAGCGACATCGGTGAGACCACCAACCTGGCCGCAGCGTACCCCGATGTCACCAAGCGGCTCGGCAGCCGGCTGATCCGCTGGCTCGACGACGTCGACGCGCCGCTGGCCACGCTGCGCGAGGGCAAGGCCCCGATCACCGTCACCTTCCGGGGCACGGCGTACTCCAACGGGAAGATCACCCACTACGACGAGCCGACGCGGCTGACGTTCCAGCCGGGAGACGAGGTGCCGGCGTTGCTGCCCACGGCGGTCACCGACCGATGACCTCCGACCATCACCACCGTACCGCCGGGTCCACCACGCCGAGCTGTTGTGCACCCGGCGGCCCGCAGCAGACCGCGGCGACCGGCGGGCTGCTGCAGGTCGGCCGCCGGCCGCGGCAGCCCGACCCCGTCGACTGGGAGGCTGGCCGGTCGCGCTCCACGCGCGGCCAGGTCAGCCTGCCCGGCGGAAGCTTCGCCATGGGCGACGCATTCGGTGAGGGCTACCCGGGCGACGGGGAAGGTCCGGTGCACGAGGTCACCGTCGGAGCCTTCACCATCGATGCCACGACGGTCACCAACGCAGCCTTCGCGACCTTCGTCAAGGCCACCGGCTATGTCACCGAGGCCGAGGTGCTCGGCGTCTCCGCCGTCTTCCATCTCCAGGTGAAGGCTGAACGTAGCGACGTCGTCGGGGCCGCCACCGGTACCCCCTGGTGGCTCGTGGTCCGCGGCGCCGACTGGCGTCGCCCCTACGGGCCGGCCTCCTCGATCGCGGACCTCCAGAACCACCCTGTGGTCCAGGTGACCTGGAACGATGCCCGCGCGTACGCCGCGTGGGCGGGCAAGCGCCTGCCCACCGAGGCCGAGTGGGAGTACGCCGCCCGTGGCGGCCTCGACCGGGCACGGTTCCCCTGGGGCAACGATCTGCTCCCGCGCGGCCGGTGGAACTGCAACATCTGGCAGGGCGAGTTCCCCCGCCTCAACACCACCGACGACGGCTTCATCGGCACCGCACCTGTCAAGCAGTACGCCCCGAACGGCCATGGCCTGTTCAACATGGTCGGGAACGTGTGGGAGTGGTGCGAGGACTGGTTCGCCACCGACACCTACGCACGGCGCGCCGGCACCGGTGTCGTCGACCCTCGCGGGCCAGCGAACCCGGACGTCTCAGGCCGGCGCGTGATGCGCGGCGGATCGTTCCTGTGCCACGACTCCTACTGCTACCGCTACCGGGTCGCGGCCCGCTCCGGGAACACCCCTGACTCCGCAGCCTCCAACATCGGCTTCCGCTGCGCCTGAACGTCCATCCGGGCGACCCACCTGCTCGGAGGCGCCCTCGCGTCATCCCGCCGGCATTCAACACCACGTCCACGCTCGCTCTCACGGCGAGCGCTGTCTCTTCCTGCCGCTTCCTCTGCATCGGAGGCCATTCCTTGATCACTCGTCGTCAGCTCCTCGCCGGCACCGCCGCCGGTCTCGGAGTCGCAGCGCTCCCGTCCACCGCAACAGCCGAGCCGAAGACCACAGGGCGGCCCCGGCCGAACATCGTGCTCGTGCTCGCCGACGACCTCGGATACGGCGAGCTCGGCGCGTACGGGCAGCGCACCATCGCGACGCCGCGCCTGGACCGGCTCGCCGCCGAAGGGCTGCGCTTCACCGACGCGTATTCCGCCGCGGCCGTCTGCGCGCCCTCACGCTCGGCACTGCTCACCGGCCTGCACGCGGGCCACGGGGCGGTGCGCAACAACCCTGGGGGCGACCCCGACTCAATCGCCTTCTCCGACGGCGACACCACGTTCGCCGAGGTGCTGCGCGCCCGGGGTTACCACACGGGACTGTTCGGCAAGTGGGGCTTCGGTCCCGAGCGCGGCGACCAGCCAAGCCACCCCAATGCCCGCGGGTTCGACGAGTTCCTGGGCTACCTCACGCACGGCCACGCCCACGACTACTACCCGTCGTACCTGTGGCGGAACGGAGAGCGGCTCGAACTGCCCGAGAACGCCGGGTCCGACAAGACCACCTTCGCCCCCGACCTCTTCCACGACCGGGCTCTCGACTTCATCCGGACCCACCGCTCCGAGCCGTTCCTGCTCGTGGTCACCCCGAACCTTCCCCACGCCCCGAGCGACGTCCCCAGCCAGGAGCCGTACGCCGACGAGGACTGGCCCTCGGCGGACCGGGGCCACGCGGCCCAGGTCACCCGGATCGACACGTACGTCGGTGAACTGGTCGACGAGCTCGCCGCGCAGGGACTGCTCGGGTCCACGGTGGTTCTGGTGACCAGCGACAACGGTCCGCACGAGGAGGGTGGCTTCGACCCGGACCGGTTCGACGCGAACGGCCCCCTCACCGGTTACAAGCGCAACCTGTACGAGGGCGGTGTCCGGATCCCGCTGATAGCCTGGGCCCCGGGCCGGATCCGGCCCGGCGTGACCGACCGGCTCACCCAGCAGACCGACCTGCTCCCCACGCTGGCCGACCTGGCCGGCGTCCCCGGACCGCGCGACATCGACGGCCGGTCGTTCAGCTCTCTGCTCGAGCCGCGTCCGGCTGCGGCCCCCGCCCAGCCGTACCTCTACTTCTGGCGGCTCGACAACGGCAACACCAGGCGGGCCCGCGAAGTCGATGCCGGCCGCCTGCAGCGGGCAGCCGAGGCGGTACGCGAAGGCAACTGGAAGGCGATCCGTTGGGCGCCGGGCAAGGACCGGACCGTCCCGGACGAGCAGTGGCAGGTCGAACTCTACGACCTTGCCCGCGACCTCGGTGAGACGACCGACCTGGCAGCCACCCACCCCGAGGTCGCGAACCGGCTGGTGGGCCTCCTGCGGCAGTCCTGGATCGACGAGGTCACGCGCGAAGGCTACGGCGTCGAACTCGACACCCCGGACCTGCTGCTTCCCGGCGTCACCTACGAGCTCACCGCCACCCTCGCGAACGGCTCGGCGGTGGCCTGGACCGGCGCTCGGCTGGTGCTCTCCGCCCCTCGGGGGTGGACCGTCGAGCCGGCGACCAGCCGGGGGCTCGGACGCCTCTCCCCCGGCGCCCGGGTGAGCACCACCTGGCGGGTCCGGGTGCCCGGGGAGACCACGGCGAAGGAGTGGCCGCTGACCGTGTCGGGTTACGCCGTCGCCCGCGACGCGCCCCTCACCTTCCGCGCCGAGCGCCGCTTCACCCCGCCGCCGTCTCCGCCGGCCACCGACTCGTACCTGAGCGATCTGCCCTGGCTCACCGCGGTCAACGGCTGGGGCCCGGTGGAACTGGACACCAGTAACGGCAAGCAGGCCGCCGGGGACGGCCCACCGATCTCCCTCGGTGGCACCGCCTACGACAAGGGCCTCGGTGTCCACTCCCACTCCGAAGTCACCTACCACCTCGGAGGCCGGGTGGCCCGGTTCACCTCGGTGGTGGGCATCGACGACTTCAGCGCCCGGCAGAGCTCGCGGGGCAACACGATCGCCGAGGTATGGGCCGACGACCAGCTCGTCCACACCAGCGGCGTGCTGCGGGCGTCCACCGGACCCGAACCGGTGGACGTCGACGTTCGGGAGGCCCGGCTGCTACGGCTGGTCGTGCGTGCCGCCGACTCCGGAAACGGCTTCAACCACACGTCCTGGGCAGACGCCTTCGTCCGGCTGGGCTGACGAGCCACCTTCGCGAAATGTGGAGTCCAGGCGCGTCTTGGAACGTGAGATGCGCCAGGAAGCCCAGCCGGAGCCACGTCACGAGACCAGGGCGATTCAGGGTGATCGCTGCCGAGACAACGGCGAGCGCGCCGCCCCCGGAGGGGCGACGCGCTCGACGAGAAACGTGTCAGACGTTGAAGCCGAGGGAGCGGAGCTGGTCGCGCCCCTCGTCGGTGATCTTGTCCGGCCCCCACGGCGGGAGCCACACCCAGTTGATCCGGATGTCGTCGACCAGGCCGCCGCCCGGTCCCGTGGTCAGCGCCTGCCGGGCCTGGTCCTCGATCACGTCGGTCAGCGGGCACGCCGCCGAGGTCAGCGTCATGTCCAGGGTGGCGACGTTGTCGTCGCCGACGTGCACGCCGTACACCAGGCCGAGGTCGACCACGTTGATGCCCAGCTCGGGGTCGACGACGTCCTTCATCGCCTCCTCGACGTCGGCGACGGCGGCCTTGCCCTTGGCCGCCGACGCGGCGGCCGGCGCCCCGTCCGTGGCCGGTGCGGCGGCGTCCGTGGCCGGCACGGCCGCGTCCTCGGTCGCCGGGGTCGCCGCGGTGGCGGTGTCCTCGCTGCTCATGCCTCAACCTCCGTCGGGCTCACGCCCACACCGGCGCGTGCCGCGGCGTCCTTGAACGCCATCCACGGCAACAGCGCGCACTTGACCCGGGCGGGGTAGCGGGCGACGCCCGCGAACGCGACCCCGTCACCGAGCACGTCCTCGTCCGGCGTGACCTGGCCACGGCCGGACATCAACTCGACGAACGCCTCGTGCACCCGGAACGCGTCGCCCGCGTCCCGGCCGACCAGCAGCTCGTGCAGCACGCTCGCCGACGCCTGGCTGATGGAACAGCCCATGCCGTCGTACGAGACGTCGTGCAGCACGTCGCCGTCGGTCGCCACCCGCACGGTGACCTCGTCACCGCAGGTCGGGTTGACGTGGTGCGCCTCGGCGACCCGGGCGCCCGTGGCGTCCGGGTCGCGCAGGCCGCGACCGTGCGGGTGCTTGTAATGGTCCAGGATGATCTCCTGGTAAAGAGATTCAAGCTGCATCAGGGTGAACTCCCGTCGATCCGCGGGCTCCCGCGTCGCCGCTCACTCGAACACCTTCCGCACCTTCTCCAGGCCCGCCACCAGGGCGTCGATCTCCACCGTGGTGGTGTAGAGGTAGAACGAGGCCCGCGTCATGGCCGGCACGCCGAAGCGGGTGCACACCGGCTTGGCGCAGTGGTGGCCGACGCGCACCTGCACGCCGAGGGAGTCGAGCACCTGCCCGACGTCGTGCGGGTGGATGTCGCCGAGGGCGAACGAGATGGTGCCGCCCCGGCCCACCGGCACGGCCGGCCCGAAGATCCGCAGGCCGGGCACCGTGGCGAGGGCGTCCAGCGCGTACGCCGTCAGCTCCTTCTCGTGCCACTGGATGGCCCGCATCCCGATGCCGGCGAGGTAGTCGACGGCCGCGCCGAGCGCGACCGCCTCGGCGATCGGCGGGGTGCCCGCCTCGAACCGGGCCGGCGGCGCGGCGAACGTCGAGCGGGCCATGGTGACCGTCTCGATCATCGACCCGCCGCCCAGCACCGGCGGCATCGCCGCCAGCAGCTCGGTCCGGCCCCAGAGCACGCCGATGCCGGTCGGGCCGCACATCTTGTGCCCGGTGAAGACGATGAAGTCCGCGTCGTAGTCGACCACGTCCATCGGCATGTGCGGCACCGACTGGGAGCAGTCGAGCAGCAGCAGCGCGCCCACCTCGCGGACCCGCGCGGTGATCCGCGAGGTGGCGTTGACCGTGCCGAGGATGTTGGACGTGTGCACCAGCGAGACGATCTTCGTCCGCTCGGTGACCAGGTCCTCCAGCCCCGACTCGTCCAGCCGCCCCTGGTCGGTGACCGGGAACCAGCGCAGGGTCGCGCCGGTGCGCTCGCAGAGCAGCTGCCACGGCACGATGTTCGAGTGGTGCTCCATCTCGGAGATCACCACCTCGTCGCCGGGGCCGAGCCGGAAGCGGGGGTCGGCGTCGGGCCGCAGCGACGCGTTGGAGAACGCGTACGCCACGATGTTGATCGCCTCGGTGGAGTTCTTGGTGAACACCACCTCGTCCACGCTCGGCGCGTTGATGAACGCGGCGATCTTCGCCCGCGCGCCCTCGTACGCCTCGGTGGCCTCGGTGCCCAGGGTGTGCACCGAGCGGGACACGTTGGCGTTGTGCATCGCGTAGTGCTCGCCGAGCACGTCGAGCACCTGCCGCGGCTTGTGCGAGGTGTTGGCGCTGTCGAGGTAGACCAGCCGGTGCCCGTTGACCTCCCGGTCGAGGATCGGGAAGTCGGCGCGCACCTTCGCCACGTCGTAACGCGGCACGTCGTCGTACTGCGGCATCCCCGACGGGATCGCGATGGAAGTCATGTCGACCGGCCCACCCATTCTTCCGAGAGGACTCAGGCCCGCGCCGCGCCGGCCCCGGCGACGTAGCGCTCGTAGCCCTCTTCCTCGAGCTTGTCGGCCAGCTCCGGGCCACCCTGCTCGACGATCCGGCCGGCGACGAAGACGTGCACGAAGTCCGGCTTGATGTAGCGCAGGATCCGGGTGTAGTGGGTGATCAGCAGCATCCCGGTGTCGCCGTTGTCGCGGACCCGGTTGACGCCCTCGCTGACCACGCGCAGCGCGTCCACGTCGAGGCCGGAGTCGGTCTCGTCGAGGATCGCGATCTTCGGCTTGAGCAGCTCCAGCTGCACGATCTCGTGCCGCTTCTTCTCGCCGCCGGAGAAGCCCTCGTTGACGTTGCGCTGGGCGAAGGCCGGGTCCATCTGGAGGCGCTCCATGGCCCCGCGCAGCTCGCCACCCCAGGTGCGCAGCTTGGGCGCCTGGCCGTCGATGGCGGTCTTGGCGGTACGCAGGAAGTTCGCCACCGAGACGCCGGGGACCTCGACCGGGTACTGCATGGCCAGGAAGAGGCCGGCGCGGGCGCGCTCGTCCACGGACAGGGCCAGCACGTCCTCGCCGTCGAGGGTCACCGAGCCGCCGGTGATCTCGTACTTGGGGTGGCCGGCGATCGAGTAGGCCAGGGTGGACTTGCCGGAGCCGTTCGGGCCCATGATCGCGTGGGTCTCACCCGAGCGGACGGTCAGGTCGACACCGGCCAGGATCGGCTTGAGCTCACCCTCGGGCAGCTTGACCGACACCTTCAGGTCGCGGATCTCCAGGGTGCTCATTATCGGGTCACTCCATTGCTCGGCGTGAGACTGACGTAGATGTCGCCGTCTCGGACTTCGACGGGATAGACGGGAACGGGTTCGGTGGCGGGCAGCCCGGTCGGCTCGCCGGTCCTCAGGTCGAAACGGGATCCGTGCAGCCAGCATTCCAGCGTGCATCCCTCGACCTCCCCCTCGGAGAGGGCGACCGCGGCGTGCGAGCACTCGTCGTAGGCGGCGTAGAAGACGCCGTCCTCGCCGTGCACCAGCGCGATCGGGGTGCCGTCGACGTCCGCGCTGACCACGGTGCCCTTCGGCACGTCCTCGGTGGCGCAGAGGCGGATCATCAGGCGCCGGCCTTGGTGAGCCGGGCCTCGATGGCGTCGCCCAGGCGCTCCCGCAGCGACTCGACCGGGATCTTGTTGATCAGCTCGGCGAAGAAGCCGCGGACCACCAGGCGCCGCGCCTCGGCTTCCGGGATGCCCCGGGCCATCAGGTAGAACAGCTGCTCGTCGTCGAAGCGGCCGGTCGCGCTCGCGTGCCCGGCGCCGGCGATCTCGCCGGTCTCGATCTCCAGATTGGGTACGGAGTCCGCCCGCGCGCCGTCGGTCAGCAGCAGGTTCCGGTTGATCTCGTACGTGTCGGTGCCGGTCGCCTCGGCACCGATCAGCACGTCGCCCACCCAGACGGTGCGCGCGCTCTCGCCCTGCAGGGCGCCCCGGTAGCCGACGTAGCTGCGGCAGTCGGGCACGGTGTGGTCGACCAGCTGGCGGTGCTCCAGGTGTTGCCCCGAGTCGGCGAAGTAGAGGCCGTACAGCTCGGCCTCGCCGCCCCGGTCGGTGTATTCCACCGAGGTGTACTGCCGGACCAGGTCGCCGCCGAGGGAGACCTGGACGTGCACCACCTTCGCGTCGCGGCCCAGCCGGACCTTCAGGTGCTGGGCCTGGACGGCGTCGTCGGCCCAGTCCGCGACGGTGACCAGGGTCAGCTTCGCCCCGTCGGCCACGGACACCTCGACGTTGTCGGCCAGCGTGGCCGAGCCGACGTGCTCCACCACCAGGGTCACCTCGGCGAACCGGCCCACCTCGACGAAGGTGTGCCCGAAGGCCAGGCCCTCGACGCCCTCGCCGACCACCCGCAGGCTCACCGGCTCGGCCACCACGGCGTCGCGGGCGACCTGGACCAGCAGCGCCTGGTCGGCCCCGCCGTAGGCCAGCGCGCTGACCCGGTCGACCGGGGTGAGCACGCTGCCCACCCGCGGGTCGTCGGAGCCGATCCGCCCGACGGTGACACCCTCGGGCAGGTCGCCGTGCTCGTGGCGGACCGCGCCGGTGGCGGCCGGCGACGCGCCGACCAGCCCGCGCAGCCGCTTGAGCGGGGTGAAGCGCCACTCCTCCTCCAGGCCGGTCAGGGCCGGGAAGTCGGCGACGTCGTACGAGCGGAGCGCCTGCGACTTGGTGCTGGGCGGCGCGGAAGCCTGGGTAGTCATCTCTTCCTTGGTCTGTTCTACGACGACGGTGTCATTGGTCGGAGGTCGGTCGGTGTTCGCGCGGCCCGGTCGGACAGGTCGGTGTCCACCGGCCCCCGCAGCGGGTCGGCGTTCGCGCGGCCCGCAGCGGGTCGGGGCGCGTCAGCCGACCGCGCCCTCCATCTGGAGCTCGATCAGGCGGTTGAGTTCCAGGGCGTACTCCATCGGGAGCTCCTTGGCGATCGGCTCGATGAACCCACGAACGATCATCGCCATCGCCTCGTCCTCGCTCAGGCCCCGGCTCATCAGGTAGAAGAGCTGGTCATCGCTGATCTTGGAGACGGTCGCCTCGTGCCCCATCGACACGTCGTCCTCGCGGATGTCGACGTACGGGTAGGTGTCCGAGCGGGAGATGGTGTCGACCAGCAGGGCGTCGCACTTGACCGTGCTGCGGCTGCTGTGCGAGCCCTCCAGCACCTGGACCAGGCCCCGGTACGACGTGCGGCCGCCGCCCCGGGCGATCGACTTGGAGACGATCGTGGAGGAGGTGTGCGGCGCGGCGTGCACCATCTTGGCGCCCGCGTCCTGGTGCTGCCCCTCGCCGGCCATGGCCACCGAGAGCACCTCGCCCTTGGCGTGCTCGCCGGTCATGTAGACCGCCGGGTACTTCATGGTGACCTTGGAGCCGATGTTGCCGTCGACCCACTCCATGGTCGCGCCCTCGTGGCAGACGGCACGCTTGGTGACCAGGTTGTAGACGTTGTTCGACCAGTTCTGGATGGTCGTGTAGCGGCACCGGGCGTTCTTCTTGACGATGATCTCCACGACCGCGCTGTGCAGCGAGTCGGAGGAGTAGAGCGGCGCGGTGCAGCCCTCGACGTAGTGCACGTACGCGCCCTCGTCGACGATGATCAGCGTCCGCTCGAACTGGCCCATGTTCTCCGTGTTGATCCGGAAGTAGGCCTGCAGCGGGATCTCCACGTGCACGCCCTTCGGCACGTAGATGAACGAGCCGCCGGACCACACGGAGGTGTTCAGTGCGGCGAACTTGTTGTCGCCGACCGGGATCACCGTGCCGAAATACTCCTTGAAGACGTCCTCGTGCTCGCGCAGGGCGGTGTCGGTGTCCAGGAAGACGACACCCTGCTCCTCGAGGTCCTCACGGATCTTGTGGTAGACGACCTCGGACTCGTACTGCGCCGCGACGCCGGCGACCAGCCGCTGCTTCTCCGCCTCGGGGATGCCCAGCCGGTCGTAGGTGTTCTTGATGTCCTCGGGCAGGTCCTCCCAGCTGGTGGCCTGCTTCTCCGTGGACCGCACGAAGTACTTGATGTTGTCGAAGTCGATCCCGGTGAGGTCGGCGCCCCAGGCCGGCATCGGCTTGCGGCCGAACAGCCGCAGGCCCTTGAGCCGCAGGTCGAGCATCCAGGCCGGCTCGTTCTTCTTGGCCGAGATGTCCCGCACCACCGCCTCGTTGAGGCCGCGCTGGGCGACCGCCCCGGCGACGTCGGGGTCGGCCCAGCCGTACTCGTAGCGCCCCAGGGCGGCGAGCTGCTCTTCCTGCGTCAGGGGCTGGACGATCTGCTCGGTCATCTATCTGTCCTCACAGTGGTGACGGTCTTACCGGAACGGGCACGCCCCGGCTGGGCGGGAATGTGCGTGGTGCACACTCCGTCGCCGTGCGCGATGGTGGCCAGGCGCTGCACGTGGGTGCCGACCAGGCGGGAGATCACCGCGGTCTCGGCCTCGCACAGCTGAGGAAACTCGGCGGCCACGTGCGCCACCGGGCAGTGGTGCTGACAGAGCTGGCCGCCGGTGGCGATCGTGGACGCGTTCGCAGCGTAACCCTCGGCGGTCAACGCTCCGGCGAGTGCCTCGGCCCGCGCGAGCGGGTCGTCGCCGGCGTCCTCCATGGCGGCCCGGCAGCGGGTCTCCAGCGCGGCGACCTGGTCGGTCGCGAACGCCTCGACCGCCGCGGCGCCGCCGTTGCGGGCGATCCAGCGCAGCGCGGCGGTGGCCATGTTGTCGTAGTGGTGGGTGCCGCAGCGGACCCGGGCCGCGTCGGTCAGCACGAACACCTTCGCCGGCCGGCCCCGGCCGCGGTGGCCCCGGACGGTCTGCTCGCGGGCGAGCACGTCGCCGTCGGCGAGCATCGCGTCGAGGTGCCGGCGGATCGCGGCCGGGCTGAGCCCGAGCGCCGAGCCGAGCTGCGCGGCGGTTGTCGCGCCCCGCTCCAGCAGCAGCTGGGTGACCCGGTCACGGGTGGAGAGATCCGCGACGGACGCGGACTGACCGGCGGCCGGGACGACCGCCGGCTGGTGCCCGGAGAGCGCCGCCGCGTTTTTCACAACGCCAACGTTACGTAATTCGTCCGGGGCCCGCAAACCCGGGTCGCGGTGATCCGAACCACCGCACGGACGGAGTCACCCAATCGGGCTCCACTACGGTGCGTAGGATTTGCGCCGTGAAGCAATCCGTCCGGTTCCCGGTCTCCACCGCCCTGCTGCGCCGTCTCGCGCTCGCCTCGATCATCGCGAACGTGGGCATCGTCGTCACCGGCGGGGCCGTCCGGCTCACCGGGTCCGGCCTCGGCTGCCCCACCTGGCCCCGGTGCACCGAGGAGTCGTACGTGACGACACCGGAGATGGGCATCTACGGAGTGATCGAGTTCGGCAACCGCCTGCTCACCTTCGCCGTCGGCTTCATCGCGCTGGCGGTCCTGCTGGCCGTGCTGCTGCACCTCCCCCGGCGCCGGGACCTGGTCCCGCTCGCGGTCGCCGTGCTCCTCGGCATCCCCGCACAGGCGGTCATCGGCGGGATCACCGTGCTCACCGACCTCAACCCGTGGGTGGTCGGCCTGCACTTCCTCGCCTCGATGCTGGTGATCGCGGCCGCGTACGCGCTGTGGCGGCGGATCAAGGACCCGGTGGGCCCGGCGGAGGCCGTCGTGCCCGCCCCGCTGCGGACCCTCACCGCGATCACCACCGTGGTCAGCGCGGCGGTGCTGGTGATCGGCACCTGGGTGACCGGCAGCGGCCCGCACGCGGGCGACCACGGCGCCGCCCGCAACGGGCTCGACCCGGAGACGATCTCCCAGGTGCACGCCGACAGCGTCTTCCTGCTGATCGGCCTGTCCGTGGCGCTGGTCTTCGCCTTCCGCGCGGTCGGCGCGCAGCGGGCCGCGCGGGCCGCGCTGGTGCTCGTCGCAGTCGAGCTGGGCCAGGGCCTCATCGGGTTCGTGCAGTACTTCACCAACCTGCCGGCGCTGCTGGTGGGCGCGCACATGCTGGGTTCCTGCCTGGTGCTGCTGGCCACCCTCTCGGTGCAGTGGTCCACCCGCGAGCGCCGCCCGGTCGGGCCGGCCCCGGCCCCGGACGACGCCGACTGGGCCGTCCCCGTCGCCGCCTGACCGCGCCCGGCCCAGCCGGCTGTGCACCTGAGCGCTCCCCCACCCGCCCCGACGGTCAGCCGGCGGCGCGGCCCAGGTGGGTGAGGATCGCGTCGGCCAGGCGGTCGGCGGCGCCGTCGGCGTGGCCGAGGAACAGCGACGGCTCGGTGAGTTCCAGCTCCACCAGGACCGGCACGCCGTCCGGGCCCGGGATGAGGTCCACCCGGGCGTAGAGCAGCCGTCCCGGCCCGCCGGGCACCGCCGCGAGGGCCCGCTCCGCCACCGCCGACTGCTCCGGGGTGGCGGTGCGGGCGGTGATCTCCTCGGGCCGGTACAGCGCGTCGGCGCCGAGGTCCGGGCCGGTCAGCATCGGGCCCTTGCGGATGGCGTGGCTGAACGTCGGGCCGTCCGGCCCGGCCAGGAAGAGCAGCGCCGTCTCGCCGGCCGTGTCGACCGCGTCGAGGTACGGCTGCACCATGGTCAGCCGCCCGGCGTCCGACAGCCGCCGCACGTGCGCCACGGCCAGTTCCCGGTGGTGCGGATCGGCCAGGTCGTAGCGGCCGGTGTCCTGGCTGCCCGCGCTGACGGCCGGCTTGACGACGTACTCGCCGTGGGCGGCGGGTGGTCGCCAGTCCTCCCCCGGCGCGACCCAGGACGTCGGCACAGTGCGCACCCCGGCCGCCGACAGCTCGGCCAGGTACCGCTTGTCGGTGTTCCATCGCACCACGTCGGCCGGGTTGGCCAGGGCGGGCACCCGCGACGCCCAGGCGACGAACTCGTCGCGGCGCAGCGCGTAGTCCCACGGCGACCGGAGCACCGCCAGGTCGTACGCGGTCCAGTCGGCGGCCGGTTCGGCCCAGTCCACCGCCTCGGCGGTCACGCCGCGGCGCGCCAGCGGGTCTAGCAGCAGCCGGTCGTCGGGGTCGAGGTCGGGCAGGTCGGCACAGGTGACGAGAGCGACCCGGGGTTTCCCCCGGGTCGGCTGGTGTTGATCGGTCAAGTTGTTTATGTCAACGGGCCATCGTGCGCCGGGCCATCGACCGCCAGAGGTCGTTGCTCGGACGCATCTGGTCCATCAGTTCACGCTCCCAGGCGTTCTCGACGGTGACTCCCGCCTTCGCGCAGGCCTGCCGCGCCACGACGGTGTCGTCGGCGAACTGGTCGCCCCACACCCCGTCCTCGCCCACGAGGACGATGCGCGCGCCACGCTTGCCGACGTACTCGATGACCGCCTTCGCCCCGCCGTGACCGGCGGCGAACGACTTGATGCCCGCGACCAGGCCCTGCGGGGCCTGCCCGGGGGTCTGCTCGGCCGTCAGCGTCGTATCGGAACCATCTGCCATGTCGGGAAGCGTAAGCAGACTTGCACCCGGGCGGGCGAGAACCATGAACCTTTTGTGATGCCAATTACCCGCAGGTTTAAGGAGAACCACAGGCGGAATGCCCGGTCTTGTCCGGACTTATCCCGCCAAAAGGGCGGCCCGAACCGGGCCGGCCCAGGGCATCCGAGCGGTTCTGGAACCATACCGACGGCGTCACCGATGTGACAAGAAACCCGGACAAGCCATGCACGATGATGATTTGCCGGTACGGCCTCCGGCCGCCGGGGACCGAGCCGCACGACCCCCGGCCGGGACCCGGTTCGGCGCGGCGACCCGCCGGAGCGGCGGGCGCAGCCGGGTCAGATCAGCGCGTCGAGCGCGACGGCGGCGAAGAGGATGGTCAGGTATGTCGTCGACCAGTGGAACAGCCGCATCGGCTTGACGGCCTGCCCCCGCGCCACCCGGCGGGCGAGCTTGTGCGCCTCCACCACGAAGATGGCGCCGACCACCACGGCGGGCACGCCGTAGATGAGGCTCATCCCCAGCGGCCACACGGCCAGCGAGGACGCCACGGTCAGCCAGGCGAAGCCGATGATCTCGGCGTTGACCCGCCGCGTGGAGGCCACCACCGGCAGCATCGGGATGCCGGCCCGGGCGTAGTCGTCCTTGTACTTCATCGCCAGCGGGTAGAAGTGCGGCATCTGCCAGAAGAAGACCACCGCGAAGAGCGCCCACGCGGCCGGGGAGAGCGTCCCGGTGACCGCCGCCCAGCCGATCAGCACCGGCGCCGCCCCGCAGGCCCCGCCCCAGAACGTGTTCGCCGTCGTGGTGCGCTTGAGCCAGAGGGTGTAGACGACGTCGTAGTAGACGATCGCGGCGAGCGTGAGCCCGGCGGCCAGCAGGTTGGTGAACGCCGCCATCATCGCGACCGACACCGCCGCCAGCACCAGCCCGAAGATCAACGCGTTGCGCGGTGTCACGGTGTGCGTCGGCAGCGGGCGGCGCTTGGTGCGCCGCATCAACTGGTCGATGTCCCGGTCGATGTAGCAGTTGATGACGCTGGCCGCGCCCGCGGCGAGCGAGCCGCCGACCAGCACCACGGCCACCAGCCAGAGCGACGGCATCCCGCCGTCCGCGAGCATCATCGCCGGCACCGTGGTGACGAGGAGCAGCTCGACGATCCGCGGCTTGGTCAGCGTCACATAGGCCGCGACCACCGCGCGGACGTCCCGGCGGGCCACCGCCGACGCCTCCGCCGCAGTCCGCACCGGCGGCTGCCCGGCAGAGTTGCTGACGGGGCGCTCGGTGATCATGCTCACGGATTGCCACCTTCCGGCGTCGGCAGGGGAGGTCGGATCGGCCGGACCCGACTGGGGCCACACGCCGGACCACAGACTACGCGTCGTCGTTTTGGCTGCCCGGGCGACCCGACAACGGTGCGGGCCGTCACACCGTCGGGGCACCACCGCGCACCGGCGCGGACCAGTACAGACCGGCATGCAGAGATCCCTGGGCGGACGTTTAGGACCGCTCGATAGGGTCATCACTGAGGGTTCCGCCCATCTGCCGAGGAGCACAACCATCGTGGCTGCCAACCGACCCGAGCACCCCGCACTCAACTGGTCCGACCTCGACCGCCGGGCCGTCGACACCGTCCGCGTGCTGGCCATGGACGCCGTGGAGAAATCCGGCAACGGCCACCCGGGCACCGCGATGAGCCTCGCGCCCGCGGCGTACCTGCTCTTCAACCGGGTCATGCGGCACAACCCGGCCGACCCGAACTGGCCCGGCCGGGACCGCTTCGTGCTCTCCGCGGGTCACTCCAGCCTCACCCTCTACATCCAGCTCTTCCTCTCCGGCTACCCGCTGGCCCTGGAGGACCTCAAGTCGCTGCGGCAGTGGGGCTCGCTGACCCCGGGCCACCCGGAGCACGGGCACACCCCCGGCGTGGAAACCACCACCGGGCCGCTCGGGCAGGGCCTCGGCAACGCGGTCGGCATGGCGATGGCGGCCCGCCGTGAGCGCGGCCTGTTCGACCCGGAGGCGGAGCCGGGCCGGTCGGTCTTCGACCACGACATCTGGTGCATCGTTTCGGACGGTGACATCGAGGAGGGCATCAGCCACGAGGCCAGCGCGCTCGCCGGGCATCAGCAGCTCGGCAACCTCACGGTGATCTACGACGACAACGAGATCTCGATCGAGGACGACACCCGCATCGCCAAGAGCGAGGACGTCGCGGCCCGCTACGAGGCGTACGGCTGGCACGTGCAGACCGTCGACTGGCGTGCCGGCGACGCCGACCAGGGCGACTACCACGAGGACGTGGAGGCCCTGCACCGGGCGCTGCTGGCGGCAAAGGCCGAGACCAGCCGTCCCTCGTTCATCGCGCTGCGCACCATCATCGGCTGGCCCGCGCCCAACAAGAAGAACACCGGCAAGATCCACGGTTCGGCGCTGGGCGCCGACGAGGTGGCGGCCACCAAGCAGCTGCTCGGCTTCGACCCGGCCCGCACCTTCGAGGTCGACGAGGAGGTGCTCGGGCACGCCCGCACGGTGATGGAGCGCGGCGCCCGGGCCCAGCAGGAGTGGACCACGGCGTTCGACGGCTGGGCCAAGGCCAACGCGGAGCGCCGCGCACTCTACGACCGGATGGCCGGGCGGGTCCTGCCGACCGGCTGGACCGAGTCGCTGCCGGAGTTCCCGGCCGACGCCAAGGGCGTCGCCACCCGGGCCGCCTCCGGCAAGGTCCTGGAGGCGCTCGCCGGAGTGCTGCCGGAGCTGTGGGGCGGCTCGGCCGACCTGGCGGAGAGCAACAACACCACCATGAAGGGCGAACCGTCCTTCGTCCCCGCCGTCCACGCCACCAAGGACTTCCCCGGCCACGAGTACGGCCGCACGCTGCACTTCGGCATCCGCGAACACGCCATGGGCGCCATCCTCAACGGCATCGCCCTGCACGGCGGCACCCGCCCGTACGGCGGCACCTTCCTGGTCTTCAGCGACTACATGCGCCCGGCGGTACGGCTCGCCGCGCTGATGAAGCTGCCGGTGGTCTACGTCTGGACGCACGACTCGATCGGCCTCGGCGAGGACGGCCCGACGCACCAGCCGGTGGAACACCTGACCGCGCTGCGCGCCATCCCCGGCCTGGACGTGGTCCGGCCGGCCGACGCCAACGAGACCGTGTGGGCCTGGCGGCAGGCCCTGGAGCACACCGACCGGCCGACCGCGCTGGCGCTGAGCCGGCAGCCGCTGCCGACGCTGGACCGGTCGACCCTGGCCGGCGCCGAGGGCGTGGCCAAGGGCGGTTACGTGCTGGCCGAGGCGTCCAACGGCAAGCCGCAGGTCATCCTCGTCGGCACCGGCTCCGAGGTGCAGCTCTGCCTGACCGCCCGCGAGCGGCTGGAGGCCGACGGCACCCCGACCCGGGTCGTCTCGATGCCCTGCCAGGAGTGGTTCTTCGAGCAGGACGAGGCGTACCGGGAGTCGGTGCTGCCGCGCGGGGTAAAGGCACGGGTGAGCGTGGAGGCGGGCATCGGCATGTCGTGGCGCGGCATCGTGGGTGACTGCGGCGAGAGCGTGAGCCTGGAGCACTACGGCGCGAGTGCCCCGCACTCCGTGCTCTTCGAGCAGTTCGGATTCACCCCCGACCGGATCGTGGCCGCCGCGCACGCGGCACTGACCCGGATGGGCGACATCACCGGTTTCACCACCGGCAACTGAGGGGAGCGTGGACGGCATGACGGACAGGCTGAGTGAACTCACCGCCGCAGGCGTGGCGGTCTGGCTCGACGACCTTTCCCGGGTACGGCTGTCCTCCGGCGGGCTGGACCAGCTCCGCCGGGAGAAGCACGTGGCCGGGGTGACCACCAACCCGACGATCTTCGCCAAGGCGCTGAGCGACGCCGACGAGTACGACTGGCAGCTGCGCGACCTCGCCTCCCGTGGGGTGGAGGTCGAGGAGGCCGTACGCATGCTCACCACGTACGACGTGCGGTGGGCGTGCGACGTGATGCGCCCGTCGTACGAGGGCAGCGGCGGGGTCGACGGCCGGGTCTCCATCGAGGTGGACCCGCGGCTGGCCCACGAGACCGACAGGACCGTCGCCGAGGCCAAGGCGCTGTGGTGGCTGGTCGACCGGCCGAACCTCTTCATCAAGATCCCGGCCACCGAGGCCGGCCTGCCGGCGATCACCGCCACCCTGGCGGAGGGGATCAGCGTCAACGTCACGCTGATCTTCGGGCTGGACCGCTACTCGCAGGTGATGGAGGCCTTCCTGGCCGGCCTGGAGCAGGCGAAGGCGAACGGGCACGACCTGTCGAAGATCGGGTCGGTCGCGTCGTTCTTCGTCTCCCGCGTCGACAGCGAGGTCGACAAGCGGCTGGAGAAGCTCGGCTCCGACGAGGCCAAGGCGCTGCGCGGCAAGGCCGCCGTCGCCAACGCCAAGCTCGCGTACGAGCGCTACGGCGAGGTGTTCTCCTCCGACCGGTGGCAGGCGCTCGCCGACGCCGGCGCCCACCCGCAGCGGCCGCTGTGGGCCTCCACCTCGACCAAGAACCCGGACTACCGGGACGTCATCTACGTCGAGGAGCTGATCGCCCCCGGCACGGTCAACACCATGCCGGAGCCGGTCGTGCACGCGTACGCCGACCACGGCGAGACCCGCGGCGACACCATCACCGGTTCGTACGACGAGGCCCGCACGGCCTTCGCGGACCTGGAGTCGGTCGGGATCGACATGGCCGACGTCATCGAGACCCTGGAGCGCGAGGGCGTGGAGAAGTTCGAGGCAAGCTGGCAGGAACTGCTCGACGGCGTCCGCAAGTCGCTGGCGGCCGCGGGCCGCGGCGCCGGCAACCCGAGCGACGCCGCGAAGGACAACGCGCAGGCCGCGCAGCAGGCGGGAGGAAACGCGTGAGCGAGCGTAGCGAGCGAACCATCAGGCTCAGCAGTGCGGCGCCTCGCGCCGCCGCCGAGCGGAGCGAGGTGGCGGCGTGAGTGATCTGCTCAACGGCGCGGTCGAGGCCGCCGCCGGGCTCTCCGTGCACGGGGCCGACGCCGTCGACAAGTCGGCCCCCGCCTCCACCCGGGACGCGCTGGTGAACGCCGGCACGCCGGGCAAGCTGGCCGCGAAGGACCCGACCCTGTGGGGTCCGGACGCCGAGGCGGAGGCGAAGATCCGCCTCGGCTGGGTGGACACCCACCTGCGCAGCCGGGAACTGCTGCCCCAGCTCGCCGAGCTGAAGGCGGAGCTGGCCGACCTGGACCACGTGGTGCTCGCCGGGATGGGCGGCTCGTCGCTGGCCCCCGAGGTCATCGCCCGCACCCTGGGCAAGCAGCTGACGGTGCTCGACACCACCGACCCGGGGCAGATCCGGGCGGCGCTGGCCGATCGGCTGGAGCGCACCGTGGTCGTGGTGGCCAGCAAGTCCGGTTCGACGGTCGAGACCGACAGCCACCGCCGGGCGTACTGGCAGGCGTTCCTCGACGCGGGGATGACCGAGGCGGAGGCCGGCCGGCACTTCGTCGTCGTCACCGACCCCGGCTCGCCGCTGGAGGCCACCGCCGCCGAGATGGGTGCCTTCACCGTACTCGCCGACCCGAACGTGGGCGGCCGGTATGCGGCGCTGACCGCGTTCGGGCTGGTCCCGTCGGCGCTGGCCGGCGTCGAGGTGGCCGAGCTGCTCGACGAGGCCGACGCGCTGGCGCGGTCGCTGGGCGGGGACCGCGACAACCCGGCCCTGGCGCTCGGCGCGGCCCTCGGGGCGGCGGCCACCATGGGCCGGGACAAGGTCGCCCTGATCTCCGACGGCACCGGCATCGAGGGCCTCGGCGACTGGGCCGAGCAGCTGATCGCCGAGTCCACCGGCAAGGCCGGGGTCGGCATCCTGCCGGTCGTCGTGGAGTCGCCGCAGAGTCCCGGCGCCGCCGGCGACGACGTGCTCACCGTGACCTACGGCGGCGCGCTGCCCGCCGGCGCCGTCCCCGGCGGGGGCGCCGACGCCGACGTGGCCGTCAACGGCCCGCTCGGCGCGCACTTCCTCGCCTGGGAGTACGCCACCGCGATCGCCGGCGTGGTGCTCGGCATCGACCCGTTCAACCAGCCCAACGTCACCGAGTCCAAGGAGAACACGAACCGGATCCTCGACTCCGGTCCGCCGGCGGAGACGCCGTCGTTCACCGAGGGCGCGATCGAGGTGTACGCGCCGCAGGGCGCCCCCGGCGACCTGGCCGGCGTGCTCCGCCAGCTCGTCGACGCGACGGGCGACGACGGCTACCTCGCGGTGATGGCGTACCTCGACCGGTTCGCCGACGCCGACGCGGCCCGGCTGCGGCCGCTGCTGGCCGGTGCCGCCGGCCGGCCGGTCACCTTCGGGTGGGGCCCGCGCTTCCTGCACTCCACCGGCCAGTACCACAAGGGCGGTCCGCAGGTCGGCAGCTACCTCCAGCTCACCGGCGCGGTCGTCGACGACCTGCCGGTGCCGGGCAGGCCCTACACCTTCGGGCAGTTGCAGGCGGCGCAGGCCACCGGCGACCGGCAGGCCCTGGCCGAGCGGAAGCGCCCGGTGGTCCGGCTGCACCTGACCGACCGGTCGGCGGGCGTGGCCCAGCTGCTCGATGCCGTCGGGGCGTTGCGGGCGTGACGATGAGGACCGTGGATGACGCGGAGCGAGGAGGCGGCGTGAACCCGCTGCGCGACCCGCAGGACCGCCGGCTGCCGAGGATCCCGGAGCCGTGCGCTCTGGTGATCTTCGGCGTCACCGGTGACCTGGCCCGCAAGAAGCTCCTGCCGGCCGTGTACGACCTGGCGAACCGGGGGCTGCTGCCCCCGGGCTTCGCCGTGCTCGGCTTCGCCCGCCGGGACTGGGGCGACGGGGACTTCGAGTCGCTCGCCCACGAGGCCGCCAAGAAGCACGCCCGCACCCCCTGGCGGGAGGAGGTGTGGGCGCGGCTGGTGGGCAACATCAAGTTCGTCGGCGGCTCGTTCGACGACGACGCCGCGTTCGACCACCTCTCCGAGATGCTGGACGAGCTGCGCCAGACGCACGGGATCCCGGGCAACGCCGCCTTCTACTTCTCCATCCCCCCGGCGGCGTTCCCCGTGGTCCTCAAGCAGCTGGCCCGCACCGGGATGGCTGACAACGCCAAGTCCGGCGGCTGGCGCCGGGTGGTGGTGGAGAAGCCGTTCGGGCACGACCTGCCCTCGGCGAAGGCGCTCAACGACCTGGTCGACGACGTATTCACCCGCGAGGACGTCTTCCGCATCGACCACTACCTGGGCAAGGAGACCGTCCAGAACATCCTCGCCCTGCGGTTCGCCAACAACCTGTTCGAGCCGCTGTGGAACTCCAAGTACGTCGACTCCGTGCAGATCACCATGGCCGAGGACGTCGGCATCGGCACCCGCGCCGGCTTCTACGACTCGGCCGGCGCGGCCCGCGACGTGTTCCAGAACCACCTGCTCCAACTGCTGGCGCTGGTGGCGATGGAGGAGCCGACGAGCTTCGACGCCGACGAGATCCGCACGGAGAAGCTCAAGGTGCTCCGGGCGATCACCCTGCCGAAGGACGTCGCCGAGGGCACCGTGCGCGGCCAGTACCTGCCCGGCTGGGTGGGGGGCGAGCGTGCCGTCGGGTACCTGGAGGAGGAGGGCGTCCCGGAGGACTCGACCACGGAGACCTACGTGGCCGTCCGGCTCGGCATCCAGAACCGCCGCTGGGCGGAGGTGCCCTTCTACATCCGGGCCGGCAAGCGGCTGCCGCGCCGCGTCACCGAGGTCGCCATCATGTTCAAGAGGGCGCCGCACCTGCCGTTCAACGAAGCCGACATGGAGTCGCTCGGCAACAACCAGCTCGTGATCCGGGTGCAGCCGGACGAGGGCGTCGTGCTCAAGTTCGGTTCCAAGGTGCCCGGCACGACGATGGAGGTCCGCGACATCGCGATGGACTTCCAGTACGGCGAGGCGTTCACCGAGGCCAGCCCCGAGGCGTACGAGCGGCTCGTGCTGGACGTGCTGATCGGCGACCGTACCCTCTTCCCGGACGCCGCCGAGGTCGAGCAGAGCTGGCAGGTGGTGGACCCGCTGGAGCACGCGTGGGCGGGCACGAAGCCGGAGCCGTACCGGGCCGGCGAGTGGGGTCCCCGGGCCGCCGACGAGATGCTGGCCCGCGAGGGCCGGGCGTGGCGGCGGGCGTGAGCGCGAGGAGTGAGCCGGTTCTGCGAGCCCCGCAGTCGCGAACGAAGGCACGTGCCGTGAGCAGCCGCAGCGAGCAGACCAGGAGGCTCCATTGATCGGCCTGTGGGACACCACCGGGAACGAGGTGGTCAAGGCGCTGGCCGCCGAGCGGCGCAGCGCGGGCGGGGTGGCCAGCGGCATGGCGCTCACCCTGATCGTGGTGGTGGACGAGAAGCGGGTCCGCGAGGCGGAGGCGGCGGCGACGATAGCGGCCGCCGCCCACCCCTGCCGGCTGCTGGTGGTGGTCCGCACCGACGTGGAGCGCGAGCGCAACCGGCTGGACGCGGAGATCGTCGTCGGCGGCCGGCTCGGTCCGTGCGAGGCGGTGGTCACCCGGATGTACGGGCGGCTCGCCCTGCACGCGGAGTCGGTGGTGATGCCGCTGCTGGTGCCGGACGTGCCGGTGGTGACGTGGTGGCACGGCGAGCCGCCGGCCGAGATCGCCACGGACTTCCTCGGCGTGGTGGCCGACCGGCGGATCACCGACTGCGCGCAGGCCGCCGACCCGATCGAGGCGATGCGCCAGCGGGCCCGGGACTACGCGCCCGGCGACACCGACCTGGCGTGGACCCGGATCACCCCGTGGCGCACGCTCGTGGCGGGCGCGTTCGACACCACCCAGGCCAGGGTGACCGAGGCGACCGTGGTGGCCCCGCCCACCGACCCGACCGCCGCGCTGATGCAGGGCTGGCTGGCCGCGCGGCTCGGCATCGAGCCGGTGTGGGAGCACACCGACGCGTCGCCGCGGATGCGGGAGGTGCAGCTGCGCTGCGCCAACGGCGACACGCTGACGCTGAGCCGCGACGACAGCGTGGCGACGTTCCGGCGTACCGGCCAGGAGGACCGGCAGCTGCCGCTCGTCCGCCGACCCCTCGGCGACGAGCTGGCCGAGGAACTGCGCCGGCTCGACGCCGACCAGGTGTACGCGGAGGCGCTGGGCACGGCGGCCGGGCTGGCCGACCTCGACCAGCGCCCGCCGCAGCGGGTGCACGTCTGGAAGGACCCGGCCACGGCCCAGCGGGCCGAGGCGGGGGTCACCGCGCACGTGGGAACGAGCGCCGAGCACTGAGCGCCCGACTGCTCGGGGCACCACGAATGACCGGCCGCGCGGCGGCCGGAGAAACGAAGGCACACAGATGAGTGAGGCGAGTGTCGCCGTCCACGCCGACGCAGACCTGCTGGCCCAGGCGGTGGCCGCCCGGTTGGTGGTCAAGCTGCTCGACGCGCAGGCCGAGCGGGGCCAGGCGTCGGTGGTGCTGACCGGCGGGCGGATAGCCGCGGCGGTGCACCGGGCGGTGGCGGCGCTGCCGGCCCGCGACGCCGTGGACTGGTCCCGGGTGGACGTCTGGTGGGGCGACGAGCGGTTCCTGCCCGCCGGCGACCCCGAGCGCAACGAGACCCAGGCCCGCGCCACGCTGCTGGACGCGGTGCCGCTGGACCCGGCCCGGGTCCACGCGATGCCGGCCTCCGACGGTCCGGCCGGGCCCGACCCGGAGGAGGCGGCGGCCCGCTACGCCGAGGAACTGGCCCGCGCGGCGCGGCCGGGACACGCCGAGCTCCCCCACTTCGACGTGCTGATGCTGGGCGTCGGTGAGGACGGGCACGTCGCCTCGGTCTTCCCCGAGCATCCGGTGCACCACGACAGCCGGCCGGTCAGCGCGGTACGGGGCAGCCCGAAGCCCCCGCCGGTGCGGACCACGCTGACCCTTCCGGCGATCAACACGGCCGAGGAGGTCTGGCTGGTGGCCAGCGGGGCCGACAAGGCACGGGCGGTCGGCATGGCACTGGCCGGGGCGGGGCCGGTGCAACTGCCGGCGGCCGGCGTGCAGGGCACGGGCCGGACCCTCTGGCTGCTGGACCGGGCGGCGGCGGCCGACGTCCCGGCCCGCTTCCGCAGCTTGCGCTGAGGTGTGAGGAAGGGCCCCCTGTTGACGCACAGCGTCAGCAGGGGGCCCTTCCTCACACCGGAGTGGGGTCGCCGCCTAGCCGGCGGGACGGCCCCGCCGGCGGCGCAGGGCGGCGAGGGCCTCGGCCAGGATGGCCTCGCCCTCCTCGGCGGTGCGCCGCTCCTTCACGTACGCCAGGTGGGTCTTGTAGGGCTCGGGCCGGACGCGGCCCGGCGGGTTCTGCGCGTCCTGGCCGGCGGGGAGGCCGCAACGCGGGCAGTCCCACACCTCCGGCACCTCGACCTCGGCGGCGAGCCGGATCGCGGTGTGGTGGTCGTTGCGGCACCAGTAGGTCACCGTCCGGCACGGGGCCGGCTGGTGGCGTTCGGGCGCGGATCCGACCCGGGTGCCCGGGATGACGTTGCCGATGGGCACGGCTGCTCGCTCCTGTCGTCGGAGGGGAACCGCCGCGGAGAGGGCGGCGGGCGACGCGGTGCAGCGGGTGGAACGGACTGCGCGCGGCCCGTCGTCGACGGACCGCGCGCAGATTGTACGACTTGGCGGGCTCAGACCGTGCCGCTGGCCATCTGGAGGCGGAGCCAGAGCCCCAGCCCGACGATGCAGGCGAACCAGACGATGCCCACCAGGACGGTGTAGCGGTCGAGGTTCTTCTCCGCCACCGAGGAACCGGCGAGGCTGGAGCTGACGCCACCGCCGAACATGCTCGACAACCCGCCGCCCTTACCGCGGTGCAGCAGGATCAGCATGGTCAACAGAACGCTCGTGATGACCAGCAACACGATCAACGTGTATGCGAACCAGATCGGCATGGCTGGGGTCAGTCCTCTCGTTACGATCCTCGCCCGGGCAGATCGGGCACGGTGGCACCGACCGACGGACGGGCGGAGTCAAGGATAGCGAGCGATCAGCGGGAGATGTGCTCCGGGAACCGGCAGATCTTCGCGAACTCCTCGGCGTCCAGGCTCGCGCCGCCCACGAGCGCCCCGTCGACGTCCGGCTGAGCCATGATCGCCGCGACGTTCGACGACTTGACCGACCCGCCGTAGAGGACCCGGACCTTGTCGGCGGTGTCCTGGCCGAAGGACTCCGCCAGGCGCTGACGGACCGCGCCGCACACCTCCTGGGCGTCCTCCGGGGTGGCCGTCTTGCCCGTGCCGATCGCCCAGACCGGCTCGTACGCCACCACGACCTTCTCCACCTGCTCGGCGGTGAGACCCTTCAGGGCGCCGTCGAGCTGCTCGCTGCAGTGCGCCACGTGGGTGCCCTGCTCGCGGACGTCCAGCCCCTCCCCCACGCAGAGGATCGGGGTGAGCCCGTGGGTCAGCGCCGCCTGCACCTTGGCGTTGACGAGCGCGTCGTCCTCGTGGTGGTAGGCCCGCCGCTCCGAGTGCCCGATCGCCACGTAGGTGCAGCCCAGCTTCGCCAGCATCGGGCCGGAGATCTCCCCGGTGTAGGCCCCCGACGCGTACGGCGAGAGGTCCTGCGCGCCGTAGCCGATGAGCAGCTTGTCGCCGTCGACGGCGGTCTGCACCGTACGCAGGTCGGTGAACGGCGGCAGGACCACCGTCTCGACGTCGGTGAGCTGCTTCTCGGTGAGGCTGGCCGCCAGCTTCTGCACCAGCAGGTTGGCCTCGAGGTGGTTGCAGTTCATCTTCCAGTTGCCGGCCATCAGGGGCCGGCGGGTGACGCTCGCCATCAGTTCTCCAGGGCCGCGATGCCGGGGAGGGTCTTGCCCTCCAGGTATTCCAGGGAGGCGCCACCGCCGGTGGAGATGTGCCCGAAGGACGACTCGTCCAGCCCGAGCGCCCGCACCGCGGCGGCGGAGTCACCGCCACCGACGACGGTGAACGCCTCGCTCTTGGCGATGGTCTCGGCGATCCCGCGGGTGCCGTGGGCGAACGCCGGCATCTCGAACACGCCCATGGGGCCGTTCCAGAAGATCGTCCGCGCGCCCTTGAGGGCGGCGGCGAAGCCGGCGACCGTCTCCGGCCCGATGTCGAGCCCGACCCGCTTGCTGGGGATACCGTCGGCCGGCACGGTGTCGTGCGCGGCGTCCGGGGCGAACGCGTCCGCGGCCACCACGTCGACCGGGAGCATGATCTTGCCCTCGGAGCGCTCCAGCAGGCTGCGGCAGGTCTCGACCATCTCCTCCTCCAGCAGCGAGGAGCCCACCTCGTGACCCTGCGCCTTGAGGAAGGTGAAGCACATCCCGCCGCCGATGAGCAGCCGGTCGACCGACGGCAGCAGCGCCTCGATCACCGCCAGCTTGTCGGAGACCTTCGAACCGCCGAGCACCACGACGTACGGGCGCTCCGGCTCACCGGTCAGCCGGGACAGGACCTCCACCTCGCGCAGCACCAGCCGGCCCGCGACGTGCGGCAGCCGGGCCGGCACGTCGTGGACGCTGGCGTGCTTGCGGTGCACCGCGCCGAACGCGTCGTCGACGTACGCGTCGCCGAAGGCGGCGAGCTCGTCGGCGAAGGCGCCCCGCTCGGTGTCGTCCTTGCTGGTCTCACCCTTGTTGAAACGCAGGTTCTCCAGCAGCGCGACCTCGCCGTCGGCGAGCGCGTCCACGGTGGAGCGGGCGGACTCGCCGACGGTGTCGGTGGCGAAGTGCACCCGCGCGCCGAGCAGCTCCCCGAGCCGCCCGGCGACGGGGCGCAGGCTGAACTGCGGGTCCGGCGCGCCCTTCGGGCGGCCCAGGTGCGAGCAGACGACCACCTTGGCGCCGGCGCCGGTGAGGGCGCTCAGCGTCGGCAGCACGGCGCGGATCCGGCCGTCGTCGGTGATGTCACCGGTCTGCTTGTCGAGCGGGACGTTCAGGTCGGCGCGCACCAGCACGCGCCGACCCGACACCCCCTCGGCGAGCAGGTCGTCGAGGGTACGGATGCTCACTTAGGCCAGGCCTCCGTTCGTGACCGTCGGCTTCGTCACAGGGACTGGCCGACCAGCTTGACCAGGTCGACCAGGCGGTTCGAGTAGCCCCACTCGTTGTCGTACCAGCCGACGACCTTGACCTGGTTGCCGACGACCTTGGTCAGCGGCGCGTCGAAGATGCACGACGCCGGGTCGGTGACGATGTCCGAGGAGACGATCGGGTCCTCGTTGTAGACCAGGATGCCCTTGAGCGGGCCCTCGGCGGCGGCCTTCAGCGCGGCGTTGACCTCGTCCACCGTGGTCTCCCGGGCGACGTCGACGGTGAGGTCGGTGGCCGAGCCGGTCGGGATCGGCACGCGCAGCGCGTAGCCGTCCAGCTTGCCCTTCAGCTCCGGCAGCACCAGGCCGATCGCCTTCGCCGCGCCGGTCGAGGTCGGCACGATGTTCAGGGCGGCGGCGCGGGCCCGACGCAGGTCGGAGTGCGGCGCGTCCTGGAGGTTCTGGTCCTGGGTGTACGCGTGGATCGTCGTCATCAGGCCGTGCTGGATGCCGAACGTGTCGTGCAGGACCTTCGCCATCGGCGCCAGGCAGTTGGTGGTGCAGGAGGCGTTCGAGATGATGGTGTGCTTGGCCGGGTCGTACTGGTCGTGGTTGACGCCCATGACGACCGTGACGTCCTCGTTCTTCGCCGGGGCGGAGATGATGACCTTCTTGGCCCCGCCGTCGACGTGCGCCTTCGCCTTGGTGGCGTCGGTGAAGAAGCCGGTGGACTCGATGACCACGTCCACGCCGGCGTCGCCCCACGGCAGCTTCGACGGGTCCTTCTCGGCGTACGCCTTGATGGTCTTGCCGCCCACGGTGATCTCGTCGGCGGTGGCCTTCACCTCGTGCGGCAGGCGACCCAGGATGCTGTCGTACTTGAGCAGGTGGGCGAGCGTCGCGTTGTCGGTCAGGTCGTTGACCGCCACGACCTCGATGTCAGCGCCGGACGCCAGCACTGCCCGGAAGAAGTTGCGGCCGATCCGGCCGAAGCCGTTGATGCCAACCCGGATGGTCACAGGTCCCATCTCCTTGCGTTCTGGTCCGCCGGCGTAAGACCCGGGCCGGCGGAGGTGTGTGCGCCGACCGTTCGAGCCGGCCGTTGACGGTTCATCTCGGCCACCCCGCCGCGGTCTCGAAGGACCTGACCGCCGGAGGCGGTGTGCACGGCGAGGAGTGCCTGTGCCGGCCCCCTTGCCGTACGCAGCGACCTTATCCGAGCGTGCGGCGCAGTGCAGCGCCGGGTGGTGACCCCACCGGCGCCGCCGACCCGCACTGTCCTATCAGACCACGAGCATGTCGGGTGTGACTGCCGCTTCCGTATCCGGGATGCCCAGGTCCCGGGCCCGCTTGTCGGCCAGCGCCAACAGCCGGCGGATCCGGCCGGCGATCGCGTCCTTGGTCAGCGGCGGATCGGCCAGCGCGCCCAGCTCCTCCAACGAGGCCTGCCGGTGCTCCAGGCGCAGCCGGCCGGCGGAGGTGAGGTGGTTGGGCGCGTCCTCCGCGAGGATCTCCAGCGCCCGGGTCACCCGGGCGGCGGCGGCGACCGCGGCCCGCGCCGAGCGGCGCAGGTTGGCGTCGTCGAAGTTGGCCAGCCGGTTGGCGGTGGCCCGCACCTCGCGGCGCACCCGGCGCTCCTCCCAGGCCAGCACGCTGGAGTGGGCACCGATGCGGGTGAGCAGCGCGGCGATCGCGTCACCGTCCTTGACCACCACCCGGTCCACGCCGCGCACCTCGCGGTTCTTGGCGGTGATGCCGATCCGCCGGGCCGCGCCCACCAGGGCCAGCGCGGACTCCGGGCCCGGGCAGGTGATCTCCAGCGCGCTGGAGCGGCCCGGCTCGGTCAGCGAGCCGTGCGCCATGAACGCGCCGCGCCAGGCCGACACCGCGCAGCAGACGTTCGCGGCGACGACGTGCGGCGGCAGCCCCCGCACGGGACGCCCCCGCACGTCGAGCAGCCCGGTCTGCCGCGCGAGGGCCTCACCGTCCTTGACCACCCGCACGATGAAGTGGCTGCCCTTGCGCAGGCCACCGGACGCGAGCACGTGGATCTCACTCGGATAGCCGTAGACCTCCGCGATCTCCCGTCGCAGCCGCCGGGCCACCGCCCCCGTGTCGAGTTCGGCCTCCACCACGACCCGACCGGAGACGATGTGCAGCCCGCCGGCGAAGCGCAGCAGCGCCGCCATCTCCGCCCGCCGGCAGCAGGGCTTGGGCACGTCGACCCGACTCAGCTCGTCCTTGACCGCAGCCGTCATCGCCATTGTGCGTCCCCTCACGGACCTGTTCCGGCGTGTCGCCGGAGATTACGTACGTGTCTAACGATCGGCGCCCAGGACAGGCACCAGTGCGGCGCCCAGGGCGGCCGGATCATGACGGGGAGTGCCGTCGGTGACCGCGACGGGAGCGAGGACCAGGCGGGCACCCAGCGATTCTGCCGCACGTTCGACCGGTTCGGGGTCACCCGCCGCCTTGGAATCGGCGACCACACGGTCGACCCTCAGCTCCGGCAGGTACGAGCGCAGCGCGGCCAGATGGTCAGCCTGGGAGAGCCCGGAGGTCTCCTTCTCGGCGGCGAGGTTCAGCGTGACGAGCCGCCGCGCCGGGCTGGCGACGATCGCGGCGGCGAGCTGCGGCACCAGCAGGTGCGGCAGCACGCTCGTGTACCAGCTGCCCGGCCCGAAGATCAGCCAGTCGGCCGCGCCGATCGCGGCGACCGCCTGCGGGCAGGCCTCCGGCGCGGCCGGGGTGAGCCGCAACGACTCCACCCGGCCGGTGGTCACCGCGACCTGGTGCTGGCCCGTGATCGTGCGCACCTCGTCCGGCCGGCTCGGGTCGGCGCCGCGTACCCGCGCCTCGATCCCCACCGGCTCGCACGACATCGGCAGCACCCGGCCGACCGCGCCGAGCATCGCGCCGGCGTGCTCCAGGGCGGCCACCGGGTCGCCGAGCAGCTCCATCAGCCCGCAGAGCACCAGGTTGCCCACCGCGTGCCCGGCCAGCCCGCCAGCCTCGGGGCCCGCCCGCCCGGCCGCACCGGCACCCGCGCGTCCTCCGGCGACCCCGGCCGGCTCCGGGCCGGAAGGGGCCCGCCCGGTACCGGAGACCGGAAGGCGCCCCGCCGTTCCGCCCCCGGCGGGAGCCGGGCCGCCGGGGGGCGGCACCTCGGCGTAGCGGTGTTGGAAGAGCTTGGCGCTGCGCCGGGTGGCCGGATGGTCGCCGGCCAGCGCGACCAGCGCCTGCCGCAGGTCGCCCGGGGGCAGGCCGCCCCGCTCGGCCCGCAGCCGGCCGCTCGAGCCACCGTCGTCGCCGACGGTGACCACCGCCGTGATGTCGAGGTCCAGCTCGGGGGCGCAGCGGCGCAGGGCGCGTAGCGAGGCGGACAGGCCGTGCCCGCCGCCGAAGGCGACCACACGCGTCGCCGTCACTCGCGCCCCAGGTCGCGGTGCTGCGCGTTCGCGGCCAGACCGGAGTGGCGCAGCCGGGCGGCCAACTCCTCGGCGATGGCCACGCTGCGGTGCTTGCCGCCGGTACAGCCGACCGCCACCGTCAGGTAGCGCTTGCCCTCCCGCTCGAAGCCGACGGTGGTCGCGTTGACCAGGTCGGCGTACGACCCGACGAAGGCGTCCGCGCCCTCCTGCCCCAGCACGTACGAGCTGACCGCCTCCTCCCGGCCGGTGTGCTCGCGCAGTTCCGGCACCCAGTACGGGTTCGGCAGGAAGCGGGCGTCGAGCACGAAGTCGGCGTCCGGCGGCAGGCCGTACTTGAAGCCGAAGGAGAGCACGGTGACCCGCAGCCGGCGGGCGTCCTCGCCGCCGAAGAGCTCCTCGACGCGGCGACGCAGCTGGTTGACGTTCAGGTGGCTGGTGTCGATGATCACGTCGGCCTGGTCGCGGGCCTCCTCCAGCAGGCCGCGCTCGACCGCGATGCCGTCGGCGAGCCGCCCGTCGCCCTGCAACGGGTGCGAACGCCGGACGCTCTCGAACCGCCGGATCAGCACCTCGTCGTCGGCGTCGACGAAGACCACCCGGGGCGAGAAGCCGCGCTCCTTCAGCTCCCGGATCGCCCCCGCCAGGTCGGTGGAGAAGGCGCGCGAGCGCACGTCCAGCACCATCGCCGTACGCCGGGCCGCCCCGCCCGCCTTGAACGCCAGCTCGGCCATGTCGAGCATGAGTGCCTGCGGCAGGTTGTCCACCACGTAGAACCCGACGTTCTCCAACGCCCTCGCCACCGTGCTGCGGCCGCCGCCGGAGAGCCCGGTGACCACCACCAGGGTGGTGTCCGACTCCGCCGGTGTCTGCTGCCCGGTCACCGTCTCGCCCCGTTCCTCGGCCGTACGCGCCTCGCTCACCCACTACCCCCAAGCCGTGGCGCCGCGGCCGGCACCCCCGGCCGCGCGTGGTCAATCAGCGACTCTATCCCGCACCACTCGCGCGTTGCCGGCACGTCCCTGGCCGCCGCCGTGGTGGCGTCCGCCCCGGCGGAGGGTCGGACCCGGGCGCGAGGGTCGTGCTCCCGACAGGCGGACCCCTTGATGACGATCAGTCAACGTCCATACGCTGCACGTGATCGCCGCAGGTGGCGACTGGTTTCTGGGAGGCGGGATGCACGATCTGGCGGAGAAGAACAAATACGTCGGCTTCCTGTTCATGAGGATCAACCCGGAGTACTTCGCCCTGGGCCGGGAGGGCATCCACGAGGTCTCCGCCGAGCACGCCCGCGACCTGGGCCGCTTCGCCAAGCAGCTCACCCACGTGGTCTGCACCGGGGTCAACGGTCGCTACGACCAGGTGACCATGGTCGAGGCGGACACCCTGGAGGAGATCAACGCGGCGGCCACGGCGTTCCGGATGGGCAACAAGGCCCGCTACATCGAGATCGTCGACATCGTGGTCGGGATGAAGGCCCCGCCGCGCGGGCTGGCCAAGCGTTCCGCCCAGCCCGACTGAGCGACCCGGAGGACCGCCGGACCGCGACGCTCCGGTCCGGCGGTCCGCCCTGATCCGCGACCCGCCCGCTCGGGTCCGCCGGCTGTCGGGGGAGGTTCGTAGAATCCCCGGATGGCTTCCCCCACCGACCTGCGCTCCGCCGACGCCCTGGAGGTGTTGCGCCGGGTCTTCGGCTACGACGCCTTCCGCGGCTTCCAGCAGGAGGTGATCGACCACGTGGTGGCCGGCGGCGACGCGCTGGTGCTGATGCCCACCGGCGGCGGCAAGTCGCTGTGCTACCAGATCCCCGCGCTGGTCCGCGACGGCGTGGCGGTGGTGGTCTCCCCGCTGATCGCGCTCATGCAGGACCAGGTCGACGCGCTGACGGCGGTCGGTGTGCGGGCCGGCTTCCTCAACTCGACCCAGGATCTCGACGCCCGCCGCGTGGTGGAGCGGGCGTTCGTCGGCGGCGAGCTGGACCTGCTCTACCTCGCCCCGGAGGCGTTGGGCACCCGCGGGGTGCAGCAGTTGCTCGACCGGGGCAGGATCGCCCTGTTCGCCATCGACGAGGCGCACTGCGTGTCGCAGTGGGGGCACGACTTCCGCCCCGACTACCTCGCCCTGTCGATGCTGCACGAGCGCTGGCCCGACGTGCCCCGCATCGCGCTCACCGCCACCGCCACCAGCGCGACCCGCGACGAGATCGCGACCCGGCTCAAGCTCACCGACGCCCGGCACTTCGTGGCGAGCTTCGACCGGCCCAACATCCAGTACCGGATCGTGCCCAAGCGCGAGCCGCGCAAGCAGTTGCTGAGCCTGCTGCGCGACGAGCACCCCGGCGACGCGGGCATCGTCTACTGCCTGTCGCGCGCCTCGGTGGACAAGACGGCGGAGTTCCTCACCGCCAACGGCGTCGCCGCGCTGCCCTACCACGCCGGCCTGGACGCGGCGACCCGCGCGCGCAACCAGCAGCGCTTTCTGCGCGAGGACGGCCTGGTGATGGTGGCGACCATCGCGTTCGGCATGGGCATCGACAAGCCCGACGTCCGCTTCGTCGCCCACCTGGACCTGCCCAAGTCGGTCGAGGGCTACTACCAGGAGACCGGTCGCGCCGGGCGCGACGGGCTGCCGTCGACCGCCTGGCTGGCGTACGGGCTCCAGGACGTGGTGCAGCAGCGCAAGATGATCGAGACCTCCGACGGCGACCTCGCCCACCGGCGCAACCTCGCCGCCCACCTCGACGCGATGCTCGCCCTCTGCGAGACGGTCCGCTGCCGGCGCGGCCAACTGCTCGACTACTTCGGCGAGAAGGCGACCGCCGCCTGCGGCAACTGCGACACCTGCCTCAGCCCGCCGGAGTCCTGGGACGGCACCGTCGCGGCCCAGAAGCTGCTCTCCACCATCTTCCGGCTCGACCGGGAACGCAACCAGCGCTTCGGTGCGGGGCACTGCGTCGACATCCTGCTCGGCCGCACGACCGACAAGGTCACCCAGTACGGCCACGACTCCCTGACCGTCTTCGGCATCGGCGGCGAGCTGCGCGAGGCCGAGTGGCGCGGCGTGGTGCGGCAGCTGCTGGCCGAGGGACTGCTGGCCGTCGAGGGCGACTACGGCACGCTGGCCCTCACGGAGGCCAGCGCGGAGGTGCTGGGCCGCCGCCGCACGGTGATGATGCGCCGCGAGCCGGAGAAGGTCGCGTCGTCCCGGTCGGCGAAGCCACGCGGGGCGGCCACCGTCGTCGCCGAGCTGTCCCCGACCGCCGCCGGGGTCTTCGAGCGGCTGCGCGCCTGGCGGGGCGCCGCCGCCAAGGAGCAGGGCGTCCCGGCGTACGTGATCTTCCACGACGCCACGCTGCGGCAGATCGCCACCGACGCGCCCACGTCGCTGGCCGAGCTGTCCGCGGTCAGCGGCGTCGGCGAGAACAAGCTCGCGAAGTACGGCGAGCAGATCCTGGCCGTCCTGGCCGAGTAGCCGTCGGCCTGCCGGACGCGCACCGCCCGGCCGACGCGGTCAGTCCGCCGCCGGGGCCTTCGCCTCGCCGCCCAGCGCGGCGAGGATCGCCTCGGCGGTGCGCCGGCCCACGCCGGGCACCTCGGTGATCTCCTCCACGGTGGCGGCGGAGAGCCGCTTGAGCGAGCCGAAGTGCCGCAGCAGCGCCTTGCGCCGCACCTCCCCCAGGCCGGGCACCCGGTCGAGCGCCGACTCGGTCATCCGCTTGGAGCGCCGCTGGCGGTGGAAGGTGATGGCGAAGCGGTGCGCCTCGTCGCGCACCCGTTGCAGCAGGTAGAGCCCCTCCGAGGTGCGCGGCAGGATCACCGGGAACTCGTCGTCGGGCAGCCAGACCTCCTCCAGCCGCTTGGCCAGGCCGCACAGCGCCACGTCGTCGACGCCCAACTCCGCGAGCGCCTGGGCCGCCGCCGCGACCTGCGGCGCGCCGCCGTCGACCACCACCAGCTGCGGCGGGTACGCGAACCGGCGGGGGCGTCCGGTGGTCGGGTCGATCAGGACGCCGACGGCGCGCTCGTCGGACCCGCCGGACTCGTCGGACCCGCCGGACTCGTCGGACCCGCCGGACCCGCCGGGTTCGTGGGGATCGCCGGGCGCGGGCTGCCCGGCCGGGGCGACGGGGTCGTCGGCCGGCTCGACGCCCGCCTCGCCGGTCTCGGCGCGGGCGTCGAGGTAGCGCGCGAAGCGGCGGCGCAGCACCTCGGACATGGCGGAGAGGTCGTCGGTGGCGCCCCGGATGATGAAGCGCCGGTATTCGCTCTTGCGGGGCAGCCCGTCCTCGAAGACGACCATGCTCGCCACCACGTCGGTGCCCTGCATCTGGGAGATGTCGAAACACTCGATGCGCAACGGCGAGGTGCGCATGTCGAGCGCCTCGGTGATCTCGTCGAGCGCCTTGCTGCGGGTGGTCAGGTCGCCGGCCCGGCGCAGCTTGTGCCGGGCCAGGGCGTCCTTGGCGTTGCGCTCGACCGTCTCCAGCAGCGACCGCTTGTCGCCGCGCTGCGGCACCCGCAGGCTCACCCGGCTGCCCCGGTGACCGGAGAGCCAGTCGGCCAGCGCGTCGGCGTCGGCGGGCAGCGCCGGCACGAGCAGCTCGCGCGGCACGTCGGCCTCGCCCTGCTCACCGCCGTAGACCTGGGTGCAGAAGTGGTGCACCAGGTCGCCCGTGCTGAGCTCCTCGGTCTTCTCCACCACCCAGCCGCGCTGGCCACGGACCCGGCCGTCGCGCACGTGGAAGACCTGGACGGCCGCTTCGAGGGGGTCGTCGGCGAACGCGACCACGTCGGCGTCGGTGCCGTCGCCGAGCACGACGGTCTGCTTCTCCATCGCCCGGCGCAGCGCGGCCACGTCGTCGCGCAACCGGGCCGCCCGCTCGAACTCCAACTGCTCGCTGGCCTCGGTCATCTCCCGTTCGAGCCGGCGCACCATCGTGTCGGTGCGGCCGCCCATGAAGTCGCAGAAACCGTCGACGATCTCCCGGTGCCGCTCGGGGGTGACGCTGCCGACGCAGGGGGCCGAGCACTTGCCGATGTAACCCAGCAGGCAGGGGCGGCCCACCTGGCTGGCGCGCTTGAACACCCCCGCCGAGCAGGTGCGCGCCGGGAAGACCCGCAGCAGCAGGTCGAGCGTCTCGCGGATCGCCCAGGCGTGCGAGTAGGGCCCGAAGTAGCGCACCCCCTTGCGCTTGGCGCCCCGCATCACCTGCAACCGGGGGAACTCCTCGTCGAGGGTGACCGCGAGGTAGGGGTAGGACTTGTCGTCGCGGTAGCGGACGTTGAAACGCGGGTCGTACTGCTTGATCCAGGTGTATTCGAGCTGGAGCGCCTCGACCTCGGTGCCGACGGTGACCCAGTCCACCGACTCCGCGGTGGTGACCATCTGCTGGGTGCGCTGGTGCAGGCCCCACAGGTCGGCGAAGTAGGAGTTGAGCCGGCTGCGCAGGTTCTTCGCCTTGCCGACGTAGATCACCCGGCCGGTGCCGTCGCGGAACCGGTAGACCCCCGGTGACTCCGGGATGGTGCCGGGCGCGGGACGGTAGGTCGAGGGGTCAGCCACGGCAGCAAGCCTAGTCCGCGCCCCCGACAGCTCCCCG
>NZ_WAAS01000024.1:0-45656 GCF_008806585.1 Micromonospora sp. AMSO12t | reverse complement strand
CGTCGCTGCCCCGTGCCAACCGGATCGCGCTGCCCTCCGCCGCGCCGGAACCGGTCCGCGCCGCGGCGCAGGTATCGCCGCCGCCCGCCGCCGCGCCGGAGCCGGTCCGGGCCGCGGCGCAGGTGTCGCCACCGCCGTCCGCCCACGTGCGGACGCCCGCCGAGGGGCAGTCGCCGGCCCGGCCGCCCGCGCCGGTCGAGCCCTCTCCGCAAGTCGAGCCGGCCGCGCCGGTCGAGCCGCCGCCCTCAGCCGGGCGGCCGCAGCGGGGTGGCGGTGGCAGGTTGTGGCAGGTCGTGGTCGGCGGCGCGGCCGTCCTCGCGCTGCTGGCGCTCTGCGGCCTCGGTGCCGCCGCCCTGCTGGCCGAGCGCAACGGGACGCCGCAGAACACGCCCACGTCCCGACCGGAGGCGGCCGAGTCCGCCGACGTCGGGGCGCAGCCGCTCGACTCGCGGGACACCGACCAGGCGCCGCTGACCGCCAAGGAACTCTTCCCCGGCAAGCAGCTCGTCGTCGCGGACGGGGAGCCCGCCTACAAGGTGTTGAAGAGCCAGTCCAGCGCCGCCTGCGCGGTGGCGGCCACCGGTGAGGTCGCCGACCTGCTGGTCCGCCTCGGCTGCACCCAGGTGGTCCGGGCCACGCTGCGGACGCCCGACGGCGGCCACCTCGTCACCACCGGCTTGTTCAACCTGACCGACCGGGCCAACGCCGAACGCGCCCGCGACCGGATCCGCCTGCTGCTCGACGAGCGCGAGGGCCGGTTCCGGGGCATGGCGGCCGACGAGGACAGCGCGGCGATCGCCACCGCGCCGGCCCGCGTCGGCTGGCAGGTGCGCGGCCACTACCTCGCGTACGCGGTGGTCATCCGCAGCGACGGCGAGACGATCGGGTCCGGCGACACGAAGGCCCGGGAGATCCTCTTCGACATGATCGAGCTGCACCTCAATCGGGGCGTGCTGGAGCGCCGGGCGGACGGCGGCACGGCCGGCCAGCCGACCGACGAGGGCGCGAGCGACACCGGCAGGCAGGACGGGGGCGACTGACCGGGCCGCGACGGCGAGCGCGCGCAACGGGTACGTGGGCCACGGCCGCGTACCCGTTCCGCGTCCCGCCCCCGGCCACCTACGTCCGGAGCTCGACCCGGTGTGCCCGCAACAGGTCGAGCATCCGGTCGTGCGGCACCGCGTGCTTGACCCGCCCCTTGACCCCGACGGTGGTGCGCGCCATGAACAGCGAGTTCAGCAGTGCCTCCTCCACGGCCTCCAGCACCGCCGCGAAGACCGGCTCCAGGTCGGACTCCGGCGCCGTCGGTGCCTGCGTGTCGGCGGTGGAGAACGCCAGGGCGTAGTCGCCGCTGCCGCCGGCGAAGTCCGAACCGACCCGCGCCATGGCGAAGACGGCCCGACGGGCCACCCGACCCAGTTGCCGCGCGTCGAGGCGGCCGTCCGTGGCGACCACGATGACGCAGGAGTTCCCCGGTTGCTCCGGCCGGCCCGGCAGCGACAGGCTCGGCACTCCCACCTGCTCGGGGCGGATCGGCACCCCGCACACCTGTAGCAGGCCGGAGAAGTTGGACTGCACCAGCACACCGACGGTGACGGAGCCACGGGAGGTCGTGGCGAGCCGCGAGGACGTGCCGATGCCGGCCTTGAAGCCGAGGGCCGCCGTGCCCGTACCGGCGCCGACGGCACCCTCCGCTGGCAGTCCGCCGCGGGCCTCCGCCAGCGCCGCGAGGACGTGCTGCTCCCGCACCGGCCGGGCCCGGATGTCGGACAGGAACCCGTCGTTGGTCTCCGCCACCACCGGGTTCAGCGACTCGGCCGTCTCCCGGCCCGGCTGCCCGAGCATGTACGTGACCAGCGCGTCCGCGGCCCGGAACGTCGACAGCGTCGCGGTCAGCACCACGGGCGTCTCGATCTCGCCCAGCTCGGCCACCTGGGTCGAGCCGACCATCTTGCCGTGCCCGTTGCCCACGAACAGCCCCGCCGGCAGCGACCGACGGTCGGTCAACTGGTCCGGGACGATCGCCGTCACCCCGCTGCGGATGCTGTCCCCCTCGACCAGCGTGGTGTGGCCCACCCGCACGCCGGGCACGTCGGTGACGGCGTTCAGCGGTCCCGTCGGCAGCGTCCCGACGACGATGCCGAGGTCCCGTCCACGGCGAGGTTCCTGCACGGCTTCCACTCCTTGACGCTCGACGATGCTCTGCCGGGTGCCGGGAGGCAGGCCCCGGGCGGTCAGCCCTCCACGGGTACGCGCAGCCGGCGGGTCGCCTCGGCGCGGTGGGCGTACTCGGCCGGGTCCTCGGGGTAGCCGACGGCGACCAGGGTCAGCCCGTGCGCCGGCGCCACGGTCACCTCGCTGGAGCGTTCCCGGTGTACGAGCAGGCTGCCCGGCCACTCGACCGGCCGGCGCCCGTCGCCGGCGACCAGCATGGCGCCGACGAGGCTGCGCACCATCGCCTGGCAGAACGCGTCGGCCTGCACGGTGGCCACGAGGATCCCGTCCGGGTCCCGCCGCCAGTCCAGCCGGGTCACCTCGCGCAGCGTGGTGGCGTTCTCCTTGCGCCGGCAGTACGCGGCGAAGTCGTGCTCCCCCACCAGCCCGGCGGCGGCGGCGTTCAGCGCGGCCAGGTCGAGCGGCTTCGGCCAGGCCAGGATCTCGTGCCGGCGCAGCGGCTCGGCGCCCCACGGCGCGTCGGTCACGCGGTACTCGTAGCGGCGGAAGGTGGCCGAGAACCGGGCGTCGAAGTCGGCGGGCACCTCGGCCATCGCGCGTACCCGGACGTCGGTGGGGAGCAGCCGGGCCAGTCGGCGCAGCAGCCGTCCGTCGTGCTCCCGCCACACGGCGGCCGGCAGGTCGAGGTGGCAGACCTGCCCGGTGGCGTGCACCCCGGCGTCGGTGCGGCCCGCCACGGTCAGGCCGGTCGCCGTACCCGCGCCGAGGACCAGGTCGAGGGTCTCCACGAGCACCCCGGCGACCGTGCGCCGGGTGGGCTGGGCGGCCCAGCCGGAGAAGCCCGACCCGTCGTACGCGACGTCCAGCCGCAGCCGGGTGCGCTCGTCCACTCGTACCTCCGCCTCACGGGGTCGGGCCCGGCACCCCACGAGGGGTGCCGGGCCCGACGGTGGCCTGGATCAGGCCTTGTCGTTCTCGCCGGCCTCGTCGCTGTCCTCGCGGGCGGCGGCGGTGTCGCCGGACGCCGACACGGGCGCCTCGGCGTCCTGGTCGCCCGAGTTCGACTTCGGGGCCTCCTCGGCCGGGGCGAGCGCCTCGACCTTGTCCTGCTGCGCGGCCTTGCGGGCGGCGGTCTTCTTGTTCGCCTTCGGCTCGGCGACCTGAAGCTCCTCGACCAGCTCGATGATCGCCATCGGCGCGTTGTCACCCTTGCGCGGACCGGTCTTCACGATCCGGGTGTAGCCACCGTTGCGGGTGGCGAACCGGGGGGCGATCTGGTCGAACAGGGCGTAGACCACGTCCTTGTCCTTGACGACGCCCAGCACCCGCCGGCGGGACGCCAGGTCGCCGCGCTTGGCCTTGGTGATGAGCTGCTCGGCCAGCGGACGCAGCCGCCGGGCCTTCGTCTCGGTGGTCTTGATCTTGCCGTGCTGGAACAGCGCAGTGGCCAGGTTGGCCAGCATCAGCCGCTCGTGCGCGGGGCTGCCGCCGAGGCGGGGGCCCTTGGTGGGCGTGGGCATGCTTGGTGCTCCTCAGGTGTGGCGGCAGCGCGGACTAGAGCTGCTCGGTCTCGCGATAGTCGTCGGTGTCGTAGTCGGCCTCGCCGAAGGCGTCCACGACGTGCGCCGGGTCGAAGTTCGGGGCCGAGTCCTTCAGCCCCAGACCCATCCCGGCGAGCTTCATCTTGACCTCGTCGATCGACTTCTGACCGAAGTTGCGGATGTCGAGGAGGTCGGCCTCGGTACGCCCGATGAGCTCACCAACGGAGTTGATGCCCTCGCGCTTGAGGCAGTTGTAGGAGCGGACGGTCAGGTCCAGCTCCTCGATCGGCAGCGCCAGGTCGGCCGCGAGCTGGGCGTCCTGCGGGGACGGCCCGATGTCGATGCCCTCGGCGGTCTCGTCCAGCTCCCGGGCCAGACCGAACAGCTCCACCAGCGTCGAGCCGGCGGAGGCCAGCGCGGTACGCGGGCCCATCGACGGCTTGGTCTCGACGTCGATGATCAGCCGGTCGAAGTCGGTCCGCTGCTCGACACGGGTCGCCTCGACGCGGTACGTCACCTTCAGCACCGGCGAGTAGATCGAGTCGACCGGGATCCGGCCGATCTCGGCGCCGGCCTGCTTGTTCTGCGCCGCCGTGACGTAGCCGCGACCCCGCTCGACGGTCAGCTCCATGTCGAGCCGGCCCTTGCCGTTGAGGGTGGCGAGCTTCAGGTCCGGGTTGTGCACCGAGACGCCGGCCGGCGGCTGGATGTCGCCCGCCGTCACGTCGCCCGGGCCCTGCTTGCGCAGGTACATGCTGACCGGCTCGTCGTGCTCGGAGCTGACGCAGAGCTCCTTGATGTTCATGACGAGCTCGACCACGTCCTCCTTGACACCGGGGATCGTGGTGAACTCGTGCAGCACGCCGTCGATCTTGATCGAGGTGACCGCCGCACCCGGGATCGACGACAGCAGCGTGCGCCGCAGCGAGTTGCCCAGGGTGTACCCGAAGCCCGGCTCCAGCGGCTCGATGGTGAACCGGGACCGGGTCTCGTTGATCGACTCCTCGGAGAGAGTCGGTCGCTGGCTGATGAGCATGTCTTCTCTTCTCTTCCGGGGCGCCCGCCATATGACGCCCACGACAAAGTGTTCCGGTGGCCCGCCCCGGAAGGGCGGGCCACCGCAACGAGCTCCGACTACTTGGAGTAGAGCTCGACGATCAGCTGCTCCTGGACCTGCGTGTCGATGACCTGGCGGGCCGGGAGCGAGTGCACGAGCACCTTCATCTGGCTGGGGATAGCCTCCAGCCACGCCGGAACCGACTTCGAGCCGGCCTGAGCCTGCGCGACGATGAACGGGGTGAGCTCCTTGCTCTTGCCCCGGACCTCGATGATGTCGTGCTCCTTGACGCGGTACGACGGGATGTCGACCTTCTTGCCGTTCACGGTGAAGTGACCGTGCTTGACGAGCTGGCGGGCCATGTCCCGGGACTGGGCGTAGCCAGCCCGGTAGACCACGTTGTCCAGCCGCGACTCGAGGATCTGCAGGAGAACCTCACCGGTCTTGGCCTTCTTGCCCACGGCCTCTTCGTAGTAGCCGCGGAACTGCTTCTCCAGCACGCCGTACACGCGGCGGGCCTTCTGCTTCTCACGGAGCTGGAGCAGGTACTCCGTCTCCTTCGTGCGGCCGCGGCCGTGCTGCCCGGGCGGGAACGGCCGGGACTCGAACGGGCACTTCGGACCATCGCACTTGCTGCCCTTGAGGAACAGCTTCATCTTCTCCCGCCGGCAACGGCGGCAGTCAGCACCGGTGTAACGAGCCATCTCTCTCTAACCTCTCAGACCCGGCGACGCTTCGGCGGACGGCACCCGTTGTGCGGCTGCGGCGTGACGTCGGCGATCTGCCCGACCTCGAGCCCGGCTGCCTGCAGCGAACGGATGGCGGTCTCCCGGCCGGAGCCGGGTCCCTTGACGAACACGTCGACCTTGCGCATGCCGTGCTCCATCGCCCGACGCGCGGCGGCCTCGGCGGCCAGCTGCGCGGCGAACGGGGTCGACTTGCGGGAGCCCTTGAAGCCCACCTGGCCCGAGGAGGCCCAGGAGATGACCGCACCGGTCGGGTCGGTGATCGACACGATGGTGTTGTTGAAGGTGCTCTTGATGTGCGCCTGCCCGTGGGCGACGTTCTTGCGTTCCTTGCGCCGGACCTTCTTGACAGCGGCTCCGGCACGAGCCTTCGGTGGCATAAGTCTGTGCGCTCCTAGTTGACTTTCCGGAACGGACCGCGAGATCCGGGCCTGCCTCGATCCGACATAGACCCGGATTCCGGTTTACGTCCTACTTCTTGCCGGGCTTCTTCTTGCCGGCCACGGTCCGCTTCGGGCCCTTGCGGGTCCGCGCGTTGGTCTTGGTCCGCTGGCCACGCACGGGCAGGCCCCGGCGGTGCCGGATACCCGCGTAGCAGCCGATCTCGACCTTGCGGCGGATGTCAGCGGCGACCTCGCGGCGCAGGTCGCCTTCAACCTTGTAGTTGCCCTCGATGTGGTTACGGAGCTGGACCAGCTCCTCGTCCGTGAGGTCCCGGACGCGCTTGTCCGGCGAGATGCCGGTGGCAGAGAGCGTCTCCAGGGCCCGGGTGCGACCCACGCCGAAGATGTAGGTGAGCGCGATCTCCATCCGCTTCTCGCGGGGGAGGTCGACGCCGACTAGACGTGCCATGTGCGGGCGTACTCCTCGTGATGTTCTGGCGGAGGTGTGGACCCGTCCCACCCCGCTACCGACCGTTCCGCCACCGGCGTCGTGCGCCGGCGACCAGGTCGGTCGCTGCCCGAGCGGGCCCCGGCCTCCGACCGGGGGTCAACCACGATGAGGTACGCGACGCGCACCGCCCGCGGCTGGGACGAGCATGTGATTCGGTGTCTGGATCTGCGGCCCGGACCGATTTCGACCGACCGTTGTCACACGACCGGCCGGAACTGGTTCAGCCCTGGCGCTGCTTGTGGCGCGGGTCGGTGCAGATGACCATGACCCGGCCGTGCCGGCGAATGACCCGGCACTTGTTGCAGATCCTCTTGACGCTCGGCTTGACCTTCACGGTTGCCTTACTTCCCATCTGGCCCGACGACGCGCCGAGGCGCGACACCGGACGTCGAAGACGGACACGGGGACGTCCCGGCCGCCGTCAGGCTTACTTGTAGCGGTAGACGATGCGCCCGCGGGTCAGGTCGTACGGCGAGAGTTCGACGACGACCCGGTCCTCCGGCAGGATGCGGATGTAGTGCTGCCGCATCTTGCCGCTGATGTGAGCCAGCACCTTGTGGCCGTTCGCGAGCTCCACCCGGAACATGGCGTTCGGCAGGGGCTCGATGACCCGACCCTCGATCTCGATGGCTCCGTCTTTTTTCGGCATGTCCTCCGCTGTCCTGACGTCGGTTACTCCGGACGGCCCACAACGTCTTACACGGGCCACCGATCAAGATCAGCTTGCCCGCGCCAGCCGCGGCTCCGACTCCCACCGAAGCGCAGGGTGGGCATGCCGGAGTGGACGCTGTGCGCCGATCAGAAAGTGTACGCCCGCCTGCGGGCCGTCGCCAAACCGGCCGGGAATCGGTGCGTCGAACCGGACGGAACGGGCCATTCACACCTCGGCGTCGGCCCCGCCGGGCCGGCCCTCCCGCTGGGCCGCCGGCAGCTCCCCCACCGGGCTCCGGTGCCTCTCCTCGGCGGCAGCCAGCTCCCGCTTGCGCGCCCGCTTGGCCCGGCGGCGCTCGCGCCGTCGCTCCCGCTGCTCAGCCTCCCGCCGCGGCTCCCCGCTGACGAGACCGGCGACCGTGCGCACCACGAGCACCCCTCCCCACGGCCCGGCCACCCAGACGGGCCAGAAGTAGAGCAGGTCCGTGGAGAGCGCGGACGTCACCGCCCAGACGGTCACCGTGATCGCGACCACCCGCAGGTACGGCAGCCAGACCTCGGCCAGCCACCGGGCCGTCACGGACGAGGTCGCCGACGACCGGACACCCTCCGCCGGCGACGGGACGGTCTCCGGCCGCGTGGCGAGCTCCGACGCCGCCGGGGACGCCGGCGCCGGCAGGTCGATCACCAGCACGTCCAGCTCGCCGTACGTGCGCGCGGCGTACGCCCGCTGCAACCGCTCGTCGTACTCGTGCAGGTCCAGCCGGCCCTCGTCGACGGCCACCCGCAGCCGCTCCGCCACCGCCTGGCGGTCGGCGTCAGCGGCCCGCATCCCGTCGCGTCCCTCCATGCCCGCAAGCATGCCACCGCTCCACCAGCCGCTGCCCCTCCCGCCGCTGCGCGTCCGGGACCCGGGCGGGCGCCCCGGCCGGCGGTCGAGGCGGCGGCGCGTCGGAGCCCCGACTCGTGCCGGTCCGGCATCGCGCAGCCGGGCCCCGCGACTCCGGCCCTCGGTGCGGTCGCCCTCCGGTCCCTGTGGGGCGGTCGCCGTCCAGGTCCTTGAGGCACGTCGCCCTCCGGCCCCTTGGGCGGCTGGTGCGTGCCTCAGAGGGCGGGAGGACGGGATGCGGCGCCCGGCGGGGCGCTGCTGGGGCTCAGCGAGCCGGCGAGTCCGCGGGCTGCCGGGAGGTGACCAGCTCGCCCAGGCGGGCGCGCCCGCCGTCCGGCGCGGTCAGCACCCAGACGCCGTCCGGGAGCAGCGCCATCGTGTGCTCGACGTGCACCGCCATCGACCGGTCCCGGGTGATCACGGTCCAGCCGTCGGAGAGCTCGACCGTCCGGGGCGAGCCCATCGTGATCATCGGCTCGATGGCCAGCGCCATGCCCGGCACCAGACGCGGACCCTTGCCCGGCCGCCCGTGGTTGAGCACGTGCGGGTCCTGGTGCATCTCGGTGCCGATGCCGTGCCCGCCGTAGCCGTCGACGATGCCGTACCGCCCGCCCTTGCGGACCGCGTCCTCGACGGCGTGCGAGATGTCGGTGAGCCGGCCCTTGCCGCTGGCCGCGCCGCGGGCGGCTGCGGCGATGCCCGCCCACATGGCGTCCTCGGCCACCGCCGCCATCTTCAGCAGCGCCGGTTCAACCTCGCCCACCCCGACGGTGATGGCGGCGTCGCCGTGCCAGCCGTCGAGCACCGCACCGCAGTCGATGGAGATCATGTCCCCGTCGCGGAGCACCTGCCGCGCCGACGGGATGGCGTGCACGACCTGCTCGTTGACCGACGAGCAGATCGACGCGGGAAAGCCGTGGTAGCCCTTGAAGGAGGGGGCGGCACCGGCCTCGCGGATGGTCGACTCGGCGATGGCGTCCAGGTCGGCGGTGCTGACCCCTGGGGCAACCGCCTCCCGCATCCGACGCAGCGCCTCGGCGACCACCAGCCCGGCGGCCCGCATCTTCTCGATCTGGTCAGGGGTCTTCAGCTGGATGTCCAGCTGGGGACGACGCATGGAGCCGTTACCTTTCGTTGCAGATGCCGAAGAGCGGGGCACGTCAGGCGTACCCCGCTCTTCGCACTCTATCCGCCGGACCCCGGCGGGACGTCAGCCGCCGTACGAGCGCAGGGCGTCGATGGCGCGGACGGTGACGTCCTCCACCGGGCCGGTGGCGTCGATGCCCACCAGCTTGCCCTGGGCGCCGTAGTAGTCGACCAGCGGCGCGGTCTTGTCCGCGTACTCGCGCAGGCGGGTGGCGATGGTCTCCGGCTTGTCGTCGTCGCGCTGGAACAGCTCGGCGCCGCACCGGTCGCAGATGCCGTCACGCGAGGTGGCGTCGAACTCGACGTGCCAGATCTTGCCGCACCCCCGGCAGGTACGCCGACCGGAGAGCCGCCGGATCACCTCGTCGTCGTCGACGACCAGCTCCAGCACCAGGTCCAGCGCGGTGCCCAGGTCGGCGAGGAGCTTGTCCAGCGCGGCGGCCTGCGGCGTCGTGCGCGGGAAGCCGTCGAGCAGGAAGCCCTCGGAGGCGTCCGGCTCGGCGAGCCGGTCCCGCACCATGTTGATGGTGACCTCGTCGGGCACCAGCTCACCGGCGTCCATGTAGCGCTTCGCCTCGACGCCGAGCGGGGTGCCCTGCGAGACGTTCGACCGGAAGATGTCGCCGGTCGAGATCTTCGGGACCGAGAGGTGCGCGGCGATGAACTCGGCCTGCGTGCCCTTGCCCGCACCCGGCGGGCCAACCAGAACGAGTCTCATCTACCGCAGGAACCCTTCGTAGTTCCGCTGCATGAGTTGGCTCTCGATCTGCTTCGTGGTCTCCAGACCGACGCCGACCATGATCAGCACAGCGGTGCCGCCGAACGGGAAGTTCAGGTACTGCTGCTTGTCCAGCCAGATGAAGAAGAAGTTCGGCAGGATCGAGATGATGCCCAGGTAGAGGGCGCCCGGCAGCGTGATCCGACTGAGGATGAAGTCGAGGTAGTCGGCGGTCGGCTTGCCCGGGCGGATGCCTGGCACGAAGCCGCCGTACTTCTTCATGTTGTCCGCGACCTCGGTCGGGTTGAACGTGATCGAGACGTAGAAGTACGTGAAGAAGATGATCAGCAGGAAGTAGACCGCGATGTAGATCGGGCTGGTCGGGTCCACCAGGTTGTTCTGGATCCACGCCTGCGTCTTGCCCGGGTTGTTCTGGTCGAAGAACTGCAGCGCCAGCTGGGGCAGGTAGAGCAGCGAGGAGCCGAAGATGACCGGGATGACACCCGCCTGGTTGACCTTCAGCGGGATGTAGGTCGAGGTGCCGCCGTACATCCGCCGGCCGATCATGCGCTTGGCGTACTGCACCGGGATCCGGCGCTGCGCCTGCTCGATGAAGGTGACCGCGGTGATGACCACCAGGACCAGCGCGATGACGAGGAGGAACTTGCCCCAGCCACCGGTCTGCTTGATCTGCCAGCCCTCGCTGGGGAGCCGGGCGGCGATCGAGGTGAAGATCAGGACGGACATGCCGTTGCCGACGCCGCGGTCGGTGATCAGCTCACCGAGCCACATCACCACGCCGGTGCCGGCGGTCATCGTCATGACCAGGAGGCTGAGGGTCAGCCAGTCCGGGATCCCGGTCCCCTCGGGGATGATCGGGAACTGGTCGCACTGGTTGTTGAAGAGCTGCCCGGAGCGGGCCAGCGCCACGAACGCCGACGCCTGGAGGACACCCAGGCCCAGGGTCAGGTAGCGGGTGTACTGGGTGATCTTCGCCTGGCCGGACTGGCCCTCCTTGCGGAGCTGCTCCAGCCGGGGGATCACCACCGTCAGCAGCTGCAGGATGATCGACGCTGTGATGTAGGGCATGATGCCCAGCGCGAAGACCGAGAGCTGCAGCAGCGCGCCGCCGGAGAAGAGGTTGAGCAGGTTCATCACGCCCGTGGAGCCGTTCTCCATGGCGTCGATGCACTTCTGGACGTTGCCGTACGAGACACCCGGGCTGGGCAGCGTCGCCCCGAGCCGGTAGACCGCGATGATGCCTACTGTGAACAGCAGCTTCTTGCGCAGGTCAGGCGTACGGAACGCACTGAGAAAGGCGGACAGCAACTTCTTCCTCCTGCGCGAGGCGGGCCGCCGGTGATCCCTGGCGGGGCGGGTTGGGTGCCGGGCGAGTGCCCGATATCCATGGCTGGGAAGGGACTCTAACAGCCCGATCCCCGTCCGGGCAGATGTGCCCGGCTACATAAACCGAATCCGATGTTACCCGGCGCACACATGCCAGGCAGACCATGACGCCCGCCCAGTTTCGAGAACTGAGCGGGCGCCTTGGATCGTGCAGCCCTTACAGCTCGGTGACGGAGCCACCGGCGGCGGTGATCTTCTCCTTGGCCGACGCACTGAACGCGTGCGCCGACACCTGGAGAGCGACCCCGCCCAGGTCCCCGGTGCCGAGGACCTTGACCGGGTGGCCCTTGCGGACCGCGCCGGCCTCGACCAGCTCGAGCGGGCCGACCTGGCCGCCGTTCGGGAACAGCTCGGCGAGCCGGTCCAGGTTGACCACCTGGAAGACCACCTTGAACTTGTTCTTGAAGCCCTTCATCTTCGGCAGGCGCATGTGGATGGGCATCTGCCCACCCTCGAACGCCGCCGAGATGTTCTTGCGGGCCTTGGAACCCTTGGTACCGCGACCGGCGGTCTTGCCCTTGGAGCCCTCACCGCGACCCACACGGGTCTTCGCGGTCTTGGCACCGGGCGCCGGGCGCAGGTGGTGGACCTTGATCGTCATTACTCGACCTCCTCGACCTTCACGAGGTGGTTGACCGTGAAGATCATGCCGCGGATCTCCGGACGGTCCTCCTTGACCACCACGTCGTTGATCCGCTTGAGACCGAGCGAACGCAGCGAGTCACGCTGGTTCTGCTTGGTCCCGATCCCGGACCGGACCTGGGTGACCTTCAGGCGAGCCATCAGGAAGCCACCCCCGCCCGCGACGCCAGCATGGCGGCCGGCGCGACGTCCTCGACCGGCAGGCCACGACGGGCGGCGACGGCCTCGGGGGACTCGAGCCCCTTCAGCGCCGCCACGGTGGCGTGCACGATGTTGATCGGGTTCGACGAACCGAGGCTCTTGGAGAGCACGTCGTGGATACCCGCGCACTCCAGCACGGCACGCACCGGGCCACCGGCGATGACACCCGTACCGGCGGACGCCGGCTTGAGCAGCACCACACCGGCCGCGGCCTCACCCGTCACCGGGTGCGGGATCGACGCGGCGATCCGCGGCACCTTGAAGAAGTGCTTCTTGGCCTCCTCGACGCCCTTGGCGATCGCCGCGGGCACCTCCTTGGCCTTTCCGTAGCCCACACCGACGGTGCCGTCGCCGTCGCCCACGATCACCAGGGCGGTGAAGCTGAAGCGACGACCGCCCTTCACGACCTTGGCGACGCGGTTGATCGCGACGACCCGCTCGAGGTGCGGGGTCTTCTCGACGGGCGCGTTTCCGCGGCCGCCCTCACGGCGGTTGTCGCGGCGACCACCCTCGTTGCCACCGGACCCGCCGCCACGGCGCTGTTGACCTGGCATCAGCAGCCTTCCTTCTCTCTCGTGACGGGGTTTCTAGAACTCGAGCCCGGCTTCGCGGGCGGCGTCGGCAAGCGCGGCGACCCGCCCCGCGTACCGGTTGCCACCGCGGTCGAAGACGACCTTGGAGACGCCGGCGGCCTTGGCACGCTCGGCGAGCAGGGCGCCGACCTTGCCGGCCAGGGCGCTCTTGTCGCCCTCCGTGCCGCGCAGCGAGGCGTCCAGGGTCGAGGCCGACGCCAGGGTGTGACCCTTGGTGTCGTCCACGATCTGGGCCACGATGTGCCGCAGGGAGCGGGTGACCACGAGGCGGGGACGCTCGGCGGTGCCGCTGACGTTCTTGCGGACCCGGAAGTGCCGGCGCGCACGCCCGACGGCACGCTTGGCGGCGACGCCGCGGCGGCGCTTGAGCAGCGTGGCGCTCACTTCTTACCTGCCTTTCCAGCCTTGCGGCGGATGACCTCGCCCTGGTACTTCACGCCCTTGCCCTTGTAGGGCTCCGGCGGGCGGATCTTCCGGATGTTGGCGGCAACCTCACCGACGAGCTGCTTGTCGATGCCGGCCACGTGGAACAGCGTCGGCCTCTCCACCGTGAAGGTGATGCCGTCCGGCGCCGGCACGTGCACCGGGTGCGAGAACCCGAGCGCGAACTCCAGGTCCTTGCCCTTGGCGGTCACGCGGTAACCGGTGCCGGCGATCTCCAGGCTCTTGCGGTACCCCTCGGTGACGCCGACGATCATGTTGGCGACCAGGGTACGGCTGAGGCCGTGCAGTTCCTTGGCCTTGCGCTCGTCGTTCGGGCGGTTGACGTTCAGCTGCCCGTCCTCGGCCCGGTCGATCGTGATCGGCTCGGCCAGGGTGTGCGAGAGTTCGCCCTTCGGGCCCTTGACCTTGACGGTCTGCCCGTCGATCGTGATGTCGACGCCGGTCGGCACCGGGATCGACTTACGTCCAATACGCGACATTTCTACCTGTCTCCCGTTACCAGACGAAGGCGAGGACTTCCCCGCCAACGCTCCGCTTGCGGGCCTGCCGGTCGGTCAGCAGCCCCTGGGACGTCGAAATGATCGCCACGCCCAGCCCGCCGAGCACCCGCGGGAGCCCGTCCGACTTGGCGTAAACCCGCAGACCGGGCTTGGACACTCGCTTGATGCCGGCCAGGCTCCGCTCCCGGTTCTGGCCGTACTTCAGCTCGACGACCAGTCGCTTGCCGACGGCGCCCTCCTCGGGCTCCTCGACCGACCAGGTGGCGATGTAGCCCTCGGCCTTGAGGACCTCGGCGATGTTCGCCTTGATCTTCGAGTAGGGCATCGTCACCTGGTCGTGGTACGCCTGGTTGGCGTTACGCAGACGCGTGAGCATGTCTGCGATCGGGTCGGTCATCGTCATGGATTTCGTCAGCCTTTCTCGCCGGGGTTCCCGAGGCGACACGCCCCGGGCCTACGGCGAAGAGCAATACGTGATCGGTGCAAGGGGTCCCGGCCCGAAGGCCGGGACGCGGTCGCCCTTACCAGGAAGCCTTGGACACGCCCGGCAGCTCACCGCGGTGGGCCATCTCCCGGATGCAGACCCGGCAGAGACCGAACTTGCGGTAGACCGCCTTGGGGCGCCCGCACCGCTGGCAGCGGGTGTACGCGCGAACCGAGAACTTCGGCTTCGCGGCCGCCTTGATGATCAGCGCCTTCTTGGCCATCTCAGTTCTCCTTGAACGGGAAGCCCAGGAGCTTGAGCAGCGCCCGGCCCTCGTCGTCGGTCGTGGCGGTCGTGACCACCGTGATGTCCATGCCCCGCTGCCGATCGATCTTGTCCTGGTCGATCTCGTGGAACACCGACTGCTCGGTCAGACCGAACGTGTAGTTGCCGTGCCCGTCGAGCTTGCGCCCGTCCAGACCGCGGAAGTCGCGGATACGCGGCAGCGCGATCGACAGCAGCCGGTCCAGGAACTCCCACATCCGGTCGCCGCGGAGGGTCACCTTCGCGCCGATCGGCATGCCCTCGCGGAGCTTGAACTGCGCGATGGACTTGGTCGCCCGCCGCACCTGCGGCTTCTGGCCGGTGATGGTGGCCAGGTCCCGGACGGCGCCGTCGATCAGCTTGGCGTCCCGGGCGGCCTCGCCGACACCCATGTTGACGACGATCTTGACGAGCCGCGGCACCTGCATCGGGTTGCCGAACTGGTGCTGCTCCTGCAGCTGCGCCACGATCTCGTTGCGGTACCGCTCCTTGAGGCGCGGCATGGTCTTGGTTTCGGTAGCCGTGGTCATCACAGGTCCTTACCGGTGCTACGCGCGATGCGGACCTTCTGGCCGTTGTCGTCGATCCGGTAACCGACGCGGGTCGGCTTGCCGTCGGAGTCCAGGACCTGCACGTTCGAGACGTGGATCGGGGCCTCCTGGGTGACGATGCCACCGGTCTTGGCGCCACGCTGGGTGGTGCTGATGCGGGTGTGCTTCTTGACCCGGTTCACGCCCTCGACCAGGACCTTGTCCTGCCGCGGGTAGGCCGCGATGACCTTACCCTTGGCACCCTTGTCCTTGCCGGCGATGACGACGACCGTGTCGCCCTTCTTGACCTTCACGGTCACAACACCTCCGGCGCGAGAGAGATGATCTTCATGAACCGCTTGTCCCGCAGCTCCCGGCCCACCGGGCCGAAGATGCGGGTACCGCGCGGGTCCCCGCCGTCCTTGATGATGACGGCGGCGTTCTCGTCGAAGCGGATGTACGAACCGTCCGGCCGCCGCCTCTCCTTGGCGGTGCGAACGACGACGGCCTTGACGACGTCGCCCTTCTTCACACCGGCACCCGGGATCGCGTCCTTGACGGTGGCCACGATGACGTCGCCGATACTCGCGTAGCGCCGACCGGAGCCACCGAGAACCCGGATGCACAGGATCTCCCGGGCACCCGTGTTGTCGGCGACGCGCAGTCGCGACTCCTGCTGAATCACGTCTATCTCCTATGTCTGCCGGTTCTCCGGCCGCGCATGGCGGCCGGAGCCTGGCGGAACCCGCGCCCGACTGACGCCGGGCGAGCTCGAGCCTTCGCTACTTGGCCTTTTCCAGGATCTCCACGATCCGCCACCGCTTCGTGGCGGACAGCGGCCGGGTCTCCATGATCATGACCCGGTCGCCGATGCCGGCGGTGTTCTGCTCGTCGTGCACCTTCAACTTGCGCGTACGGCGCATGATCTTGCCGTACAGCGCGTGCTTGACCCGGTCCTCGACCTCGACGACGACGGTCTTTTCCATCTTGTCGCTGACCACGAGGCCCTCACGCACCTTGCGGCGGGCCCGCGCGGCGGCGGTGGTGGTGTTCTCGCTCATGATGCAGTCACCTCAGTCGGCGCGGCCGAGAGACCCAGCTCGCGCTCACGCATGATCGTGTAGATCCGGGCGATCTCCCGACGGATGACCTGCAACCGCCGGTTGTTGTCCAGCTGGCCGGTCGCGGCCTGCACGCGGAGGTTGAACAGCTCCGCCTTGGCCTCGCGCAGCTTCGTGACCAGCTCCTCCTCGGAGAGCTCACGCAGCTCGGAGGCCTTAACGCCCGCTGCCATCAGGATTCACCCACTTCGCGCGTAACAATGCGGCACTTCATCGGGAGCTTGTGGATCGCGCGACGCATCGCCTCTCGCGCGATCTGCTCGTTGGGGAAGGACATCTCGAAGAGAACCCGCCCCGGCTTGACGTTGGCGACCCACCACTCGGGCGAGCCCTTACCGGAACCCATCCGGGTCTCCGCCGGCTTCTTGGTGAGAGCCTGGTCCGGGAAGATCGTGATCCAGACCTTGCCACCACGCTTGATGTGGCGGGTCATCGCGATACGCGCCGACTCGATCTGGCGGTTCGTCACGTACGCCGGCTCGAGAGCCTGGATCCCGAACTCGCCGAACACCACCCGGTTACCACCCTTGGACGCGCCACTGCGGTCCGGGTGGTGCGGCTTGCGGAAGCCCTTCGGGGGCTTGCGCGGCATCAGCATCTGTCAGCCCTCCTGCTGCGTTTCTGCCGCGGCGGCGACGGCGGCGGGATCCACCGCGTCACCACTCGGCGTCTCGGCCTGCTGCGCGATGGTCGTCGCGGCGGCGGCCCGGCCGGCCTCGGTCCCGCCGGCGGTCGTGCCGGACGAGCCGGACCGACCACGGCGCGGCCGCTCCGGGCGGTCGCCACGGTCACGGCGCGGACGCGACGGAGCCTCGGTCGGGGTCTCCCGGCCCGGCACCGCGTCGCCCTTGTAGATCCAGACCTTCACGCCGATCCGGCCGAAGCTCGTACGGGCCTCGAAGAAGCCGTACTCGATGTTGGCCCGCAGCGTGTGCAGCGGAACCCGGCCCTCGCGGTAGAACTCGGTCCGGCTCATCTCGGCGCCGCCGAGGCGACCCGAGACCTGGACCCGGATGCCCTTGCAGACCGGGTTCTTCATCGCGGACTGCATGGCCTTGCGCATCGCCCGACGGAAGCTGACCCGGCTGGAGAGCTGCTCGGCCACACCCTGTGCGACGAGCTGCGCGTCCGACTCGGGGTTCTTCACCTCGATGATGTTCAGCTGGACCTGCTTGCCGGTCAGCTTCTCGAGCTCGCCGCGGATCCGGTCGGCCTCCGCACCCTTACGGCCGATGACGATGCCCGGCCGGGCGGTGTGGATGTCGACGCGGACCCGGTCGCGGGTGCGCTCGATGTCGACCTTGGAGATGCCGGCGCGCTCGAGGCCCTTGGACATCATGCGGCGGATCTTGACATCCTCGCCGATGTAGTCCTTGTAGAGCTTGTCCGCGAACCAGCGGGACTTCCAGTCGGTCGAGATGCCGAGCCGGAACCCGTGCGGGTGAACCTTCTGACCCATTACTCGGCGCCCTCCGTCTTGCTCTGCGTCTCGGCCGGCTCCGCCTGCTTCGCCGGGGCAGCCTTCTTCGCGGCCGCCTTCTTCGGCGCGGCCGGCGCCACCGCCTCCACCGCGACGGTGATGTGGCAGGTGCGCTTGCGGATCCGGTACGCCCGGCCCTGCGCCCGCGGCTGGAACCGCTTCATGGTCGGGCCCTCGTCGACGTACGCCTCGCTGACGAGCAGCGCGTCGGGGTCCAGCCGCTCGTTGTTCTCCGCGTTGGCGATGGCGCTCGCGAGCACCTTGTACACCTGCTCGCTCGCAGCCTGCGGCGCGAACTGCAGCACCGTGAGCGCCTCCTTCGCGGGCAGGCCGCGGACGAGGTTGACCACCCGGCGCGCCTTCATCGGCGAGATGCGCACGTGCCGCGCAATCGCCCGCGCGCCCGGAAGCACCGGAGCGTCGCCCTTTCCTGGCATCGCTGTAACCCCTTGTTCCTCTATCCGTATGCCCGCGGCGTCAGCGCCGACGGCTCTTCCGGTCGTCCTTCTCGTGACCCTTGAACGTGCGGGTCAGCGCGAACTCGCCGAGCTTGTGCCCGACCATCGCCTCGGTCACGAACACCGGGACGTGCTTGCGTCCGTCGTGCACGGCGATCGTGTGGCCCAGCATCTCGGGGATGATCGTCGAGCGCCGCGACCAGGTCTTGATGACGTTCTTCGAGCCCTTGTCGTTCTGCGTCTCCACCTTCTTGAGCAGGTGGTCGTCGATGAACGGGCCCTTCTTCAGGCTGCGAGGCATGTCTTATCTCCCTCAGCCGCGCTTACGCGTGGCGTAGCGGCGGCGGACGATCAGCCGGTCACTCGGCTGGCCCTTACGACGGGTGCGGCCCTCGGGCTTACCCTGCGGGTTGACCGGGTGGCGACCACCGGAGGTCTTACCCTCACCACCACCGTGCGGGTGGTCGACCGGGTTCATCGCGACACCACGGACGGTCGGGCGCTTGCCCTTCCACCGCATACGGCCGGCCTTGCCCCAGTTGATGTTCGACTGGTCGGCGTTGCCGATCTCGCCGATGCTGGCGCGGCAGCGGACGTCGACCCGCCGGATCTCGCCGGACGGCATGCGCAGGGTCGCGTACACACCCTCACGGCCGAGCAGCTGGATGCCGACGCCGGCCGAGCGGGCCAGCTTGGCGCCGCCGCCCGGACGCAGCTCCACGTTGTGGATCGTGGTACCGACCGGGATGTTGCGCAGCGGCAGGTTGTTGCCCGGCTTGATGTCGGCGCCCGGACCCGACTCGACGCGGTCGCCCTGCTTCATGTCCTTCGGCGCGAGGATGTAGCGCTTCTCGCCGTCGGCGTAGTGCAGCAGCGCGATGCGCGCGGTGCGGTTCGGGTCGTACTCGATGTGGGCGACCTTCGCCGGCACGCCGTCCTTGTCGACCCGCTTGAAGTCGATCAGACGGTACTGGCGCTTGTGGCCGCCACCGTGGTGCCGCGCGGTGATCCGGCCGTGGGCGTTACGCCCGCCCTTCTTCGGCAGCGGAGCCAGCAGCGACTTCTCGGGCGTCGACCGGGTGATCTCAGCGAAGTCGGCGACGCTGGAGCCACGCCGGCCCGGCGTCGTCGGCTTGTACTTACGGATAGCCATTGTCTACACCCCTCAGCTGACCGGGCCGCCGAAGGCCTCGATACGGTCACCGTCAGCCAGCTTCACGATCGCCCGCTTGGTGGCCTTACGCTGCCCGAAACCGGTCTTGGTCCGCTTGCGCTTGCCCTGGCGGTTGAGCGTGTTGACCGTCAGGACGCGGACGTCGAAGATCTGCTGGATCGCGATCTTGATCTCGGTCTTGTTCGCGTCCGGGTGCACCAGGAAGGTGTACCAGTTGCGGTTCAGCTCGCTGTAGCTCTTCTCCGAGACGACCGGCGCCACGATGATGTCGCGCGGGTCGGCGATCGTGCTCACTTGCCACCCTCCTCGGTGGTCTCGGCGGGAACACCCAGGAACTCGTCCAGGGCGTCCTTGGTGAAGACCACGTCGTCGGCCACCAGCACGTCGTACGTGTTGAGCTGGCCGGCCTCGATCAGGTGCACCCGCGGCTCGTTGCGCAGCGACACCCAGTTCAGCTCGTCGGTGCTGCTCAGCACGACCAGGACCCGACGGGCCTCGGTCAGCTTGGTCAGCGTGGCCAGGGCGGCCTTGGTCGACGGCTTCTCACCCGAGACGAACGCCTCGACGACGTGCACCTGCCCGGCGCGGGCCCGGTCGGAGAGGGCGCCACGCAGGGCGGCGGCCTTCATCTTCTTCGGGGTCCGCTGGCTGTAGTCGCGCGGCACGGGGCCGTGCACGACGCCACCGCCGGCGAACTGCGGCGCGCGGATCGAGCCCTGCCGGGCGCGACCGGTGCCCTTCTGCTTGTACGGCTTCTTGCCGCCACCGGCGACCTCGCCGCGGGTCTTGACCTTGTGCGTGCCCTGCCGGGCCGCCGCGAGCTGGGCCACCACGACCTGGTGCATCAGCGCGACGTTGGCCTGGACGTCGAAGATGTCGGCGGGCAGCTCGACGGAGCCGCTCTTGGAGCCTTCGACGGTGAGGACGTCAACGGTGGTCACTTGGCCGCACCGCCCTTCTTCGCCTTGGTCTTGGCCGCGGTACGGACCAGGACCAGCGCGCCCTTGGGGCCGGGAATGGCGCCACGGACGAGCAGGAGGTTGTTCTCGGTGTCGACCGCCTGGACGGTCAGGTTCTGCACGGTGTAGCGCACGCCACCCATGCGGCCGGCCATCCGGGTGCCCTTGAAGACACGACCCGGGGTGGCGCAGGCGCCGATGGAGCCCGGCGAGCGGTGCTTGCGCTCGACACCGTGGCTGGCGCGCAGACCGTGGAAGCCGTGCCGCTTCATCGGGCCGGCGTAGCCCTTGCCCTTGGTCTTGCCGGTCACGTCGATGGAGACGCCGACCGGGAACTCCTCGACCGTGATCTCCTGGCCGAGCGAGTAGTCCGCCGCGTCGGCGGTGCGCAGCTCGACGATGTGCCGGCGCGGCGCGACGTCGGCCTTCGCGTAGTGCCCGCTGATCGGCTTCTTGACCTTGCGCGGGTCGATCGTGCCGTACGCGAGCTGGACCGCGGAGTAACCGTCCTTCTCGGCGCTACGAACCTGGCTGATGACGCACGGGCCGGCCTCGACCACGGTCACCGGGACAACACGGTTGTTGTCCCAGACCTGGGTCATGCCGAGCTTGGCGCCCAGGATCCCCTTGACTTGCCTGTCCATTTGTCCGGTCCCTACAGCTTGATCTCGATGTCGACGCCAGCCGGCAGGTCGAGGCGCATGAGCGAGTCGACCGTCTTCGGGGTCGGGTCGATGATGTCGATCAGCCGCTTGTGCGTGCGCATCTCGAAGTGCTCGCGCGAGTCCTTGTACTTGTGCGGCGAGCGGATAACGCAGAAACGGTTGATCTCCGTGGGCAGCGGCACCGGGCCCGCGACCTGCGCCCCGGTACGCGTCACCGTCTCGACGATCTTCCGAGCCGAGGAGTCGACGACCTCGTGGTCATAGGCCTTGAGCCGGATGCGGATCTTCTGTCCCGCCATGGTGGCTTCTGTTCCTTCTCTCGATGCCGCTGTGTTGCGGGCGCCTGTACCGGCTGGCACAGGCCCACTTCGCCGACCCCCGCGGTCGGGCGTGTCGCGCCCTCGGGCCAGGCTCCGCCCCGGGACTCCGGAGCGACTCTGACCGCGCGGTGGGTCAAGGCGTCGATCGCACTACCGCGACCTGAACGCCGTGCGAGGGTGGTTGGCGGACGGGCCGCCAACCACCCTACGCTCGACTGCTCTGCCACCCGGAGGTTCAGCGAAAGCCGAACACAGGCAGCGAACTGTCGTTACGCAACCTGACTAGTATGCCGCACGACCGGCGGCGGGTCTAATCGGGGTTACCTAGCTCACTTGATGATCTTGGTGACGAACCCGGCGCCGACGGTGCGGCCACCCTCGCGGATCGCGAACTTGAGGTTCTCCTCCATGGCAATGGGCTGGATCAGCTTCACCGTCATGGTGGTGTTGTCACCCGGCATGACCATCTCGGTGCCCTCGGGGAGGGTGACGACACCGGTGACGTCCGTGGTCCGGAAGTAGAACTGCGGACGGTAGTTCTGGAAGAACGGGGTGTGGCGGCCACCCTCCTCCTTGGAGAGGATGTAGACCGTCGCCTCGAACTCCGTGTGCGGGGTCGTGGTGCCCGGCTTGATGACGACCATGCCGCGCTCGACGTCCTCGCGCTTGATGCCACGCAGCAGCAGACCGACGTTCTCGCCCGCGCGGGCCTCGTCGAGCAGCTTGCGGAACATCTCGATGCCGGTGCAGGTGGTCTTCATCGACTTCTCGCGGATGCCGACGATCTCCACCTCCTCGTTCGGCTTGAGCACGCCACGCTCGGCGCGGCCGGTGACGACCGTGCCACGACCGGTGATCGTGAAGACGTCCTCGATGGGCATGAGGAACGGCTTCTCGGTCTCGCGCTCCGGCTGCGGGATCGCGGTGTCGACCGCGGTCATCAGGTCCAGCAGCTTGCCGGTCCACTCGGGGTCACCCTCGAGGGCCTTCAGCGCCGAGACCCGCACGACCGGCAGGTCGTCGCCCGGGTACTCCTGGTTCGACAGCAGCTCACGGACCTCGAGCTCGACGAGCTCCAGGAGCTCCTCGTCGTCGACCATGTCGCTCTTGTTGAGCGCCACGACGATGTACGGCACGCCGACCTGGCGGGCCAGCAGCACGTGCTCGCGGGTCTGCGGCATCGGGCCGTCGGTCGCCGCGACCACCAGGATCGCGCCGTCCATCTGGGCGGCACCGGTGATCATGTTCTTGATGTAGTCGGCGTGACCGGGGCAGTCGACGTGCGCGTAGTGCCGCGCCTCGGTCTGGTACTCGACGTGCGCGATGGAGATCGTGATGCCGCGGGCCTTCTCCTCCGGCGCCTTGTCGATCTCGTCGAACGGCGTGTACGGGTTCAGGTCCGGGTACTGGTCGTGCAGGACCTTGGTGATGGCCGCCGTCAGCGTCGTCTTACCGTGGTCGATGTGACCAATGGTGCCGATGTTGACGTGCGGCTTAGTCCGCTCGAACTTCGCCTTCGCCACTGGGTCCTCCTGTGGACTTCTTGGTTCGTACGCCCGGCGCGCCGGTCGGCGCTTAGGACTCTGTCGACAGCCTTTCCGGCCTGACGGCCGGAGAGCTTTGGTGGGTTCTGCGGCGATGAAGCCTACAGGCCCGGTCTCACGCGTTCCGACCGAGGTGGTCGCGGGCGGGAGCACCCTCCCGCGACCGCCTCGGATCATCGATCACGTCAGGTGAGGGTCACTCACCCGTCGCCTTGGCGATGATCTCCTTCGCGACCGAGGACGGAACCTCGGCGTAGGAGTCGAACTGCATGCTGTAGCTAGCCCGGCCCTGGGTCTTCGACCGCAGGTCGCCGACGTAGCCGAACATCTCCGACAACGGCACCAGAGCCTTGACGACGCGGGCGCCGCTGCGCTCCTCCATCGCCTGGATGATGCCGCGGCGGGAGTTGAGGTCGCCGATGACGTCACCCATGTTCTCCTCAGGAGTGGTGACCTCAACGGCCATCATCGGCTCGAGGAGCGCGGGGTCGGCCTTGCGGGCCGCCTCCTTCATCACCATCGAGCCGGCGATCTTGAATGCCATTTCCGACGAGTCGACCTCGTGGTACTGGCCGTCCAGCAGGGTGAGCTTGACACCCACCAGCGGGAAGCCGGCGAGGATGCCGTACTGCATGGCGTCCTGCGCGCCCGCGTCCACCGACGGGATGAACTCCCGGGGGATGCGGCCACCGGTGACGGCGTTGGCGAACTCGTAGGTCGGGGCGTCGTTGCCGAGCGGCAGCGGCTCCAGGCTGATGATCACCCGGGCGTACTGGCCGGAACCACCGGTCTGCTTCTTGTGGGTGTACTCGACCTTGTCCACCTTGCGGCGGATGGTCTCGCGGTACGCCACCTGCGGCTTACCGATGTTGGCCTCGACGTTGAACTCGCGGCGCATCCGGTCGACCAGGATGTCCAGGTGCAGCTCGCCCATGCCGGAGATGACCGTCTGACCGGTCTGGTCGTCCAGCTTGACGCGGAAGGTCGGGTCCTCCTCGGCCAGCCGCTGGATGGCGGTGCTGAGCTTCTCCTGGTCAGCCTTGGTCTTCGGCTCGATGGCGACCTCGATGACCGGCTCCGGGAAGGTCATCGACTCCAGGATGACCGGGTTCGCCGGGTCGCACAGGGTGTCACCGGTGGTGGTCTGCTTGAGACCCTGCACCGCGATGATGTCGCCAGCCTGGGCTGAGCTGCGCTCTTCCCGCTTGTTGGCGTGCATCTGGTAGATCTTGCCGATCCGCTCCTTGCGGTCCTTGGTGGAGTTGACCACCTGGGAGCCGGACTCGAGCGTGCCGGAGTAGATCCGCACGTAGGTGAGCTTGCCGAGGTGCTTGTCCGTCTGGATCTTGAAGGCGAGGCCCGAGAAGGGCTCCGACTTCGACGGCTTCCGCTGCAGCGGGGTCTCGCCGTCGGTGGCCGTACCCTCGATCGCGGGGATGTCCAGCGGCGACGGCAGGTACGCGATGACCGCGTCCAGCATCGGCTGGATGCCCTTGTTCTTGAAGGCGGTGCCGGTGAGGACCGGGTTGGCCTTGCCGGCGATGGTGGCCCGACGGATGGCGTCCTTCATCTCCTCGACGGAGATCTCCTCGCCCTCCAGGTACTTCTCCATCACCGCGTCGTCGACGTCGGCCAGGGTCTCCACCAGCTTCTCGCGCCACTCCGCGGCGGAGTCGGCGAGGTCGGCCGGGATCTCCTCGATCGCGTAGTCCTCACCCTTCTGCGTCTCGCCGCGCCAGGTGAGGGCCCGCATCTCGACCAGGTCGACCACGCCGATGAAGTCGGACTCGGCGCCGATCGGGATCTGGAGGACCAGCGGGGTGGCGTTGAGCCGGTCGATCATCATCTGCACGCAGCGGAAGAAGTCGGCACCGGTCCGGTCGAGCTTGTTGACGAAGCACATCCGGGGCACGTTGTACTTGTCCGCCTGCCGCCAGACGTTCTCCGTCTGCGGCTCCACGCCGGCGACACCGTCGTAGACCGCGACCGCCCCGTCCAGCACCCGCAGCGACCGCTCGACCTCGACCGTGAAGTCGACGTGGCCGGGCGTGTCGATGATCTGGATCGTGTGGCCCTTCCACTCACACTTGGTAGCAGCGGAGGTGATGGTGATACCACGCTCCTGCTCCTGCTCCATCCAGTCCATGACGGCACCGCCCTCGTGGACCTCACCGATCTTGTACGTGATGCCGGTGTAGAACAGGATCCGCTCGGTGGTGGTGGTCTTACCGGCATCGATGTGGGCCATGATGCCGATGTTGCGTACGTTGGCGAGCGCGTCTGCGGCGGCCACTTCAATCCCTACTTATCGTCGTCTCGACACAACTGGTGGCGGTTCCGGCGCCCGCGAGGGCGCCGGAACCAGGGTGTTACCAGCGGTAGTGCGCGAAGGCCTTGTTGGACTCGGCCATCTTGTGCGTGTCCTCGCGCCGCTTGACGGCGGCACCGAGGCCGTTGCTCGCGTCCAGCAGCTCGTTCATCAGCCGCTCGATCATGGTCTTCTCACGACGGGCGCGGGAGTAGGTGACCAGCCAGCGCAGGCCCAGGGTGGTCGCCCGGGCGGGGCGGACCTCGACCGGGACCTGGTAGGTGGCGCCACCGACGCGGCGGCTACGCACCTCGAGAGTCGGCTTGACGTTGTCCATCGCCCGCTTGAGGGTGACGACCGGGTCGGTGCCGGACTTCTCACGGCAGCCCTCGAGGGCGGCGTAGACGATGCGCTCGGCGAGCTGACGCTTACCGCGCAGGAGGATCTTGTTCACCAACTGGGTGACCAGCGGCGAGTTGTACACCGGGTCAGCGACCAGCGGCTTCCGCGGAGCGGGTCCCTTACGCGGCATGTCAGCTCTTCTCCTTCTTCGCGCCGTAACGGCTGCGCGCCTGCTTGCGGTTGCGGACACCCTGGGTGTCCAGCGAACCGCGGACGATCTTGTAACGCACGCCGGGGAGGTCCTTCACCCGGCCGCCGCGGACGAGCACGATCGAGTGCTCCTGCAGGTTGTGGCCGACGCCCGGGATGTAGGCGGTCACCTCGATCTGGCTGCTGAGCTTGACACGAGCGACCTTGCGCAGCGCCGAGTTCGGCTTCTTCGGGGTGGTGGTGTACACGCGGGTGCACACGCCGCGCCGCTGAGGGGAACCCTTCAGCGCCGGGGTCTTGGTCTTACTCGTCTTAGCCTGGCGGCCCTTTCGGACCAGCTGCTGGATCGTGGGCACCGGGTTTCTCCGCTCCCTTCGACCGCCTGGTGGCGGCCGCACCGTCTGCCGTAGCCGACCAGATGGTCGACTCTCCTACATTCCGACCAGGGCCACCTCGCGGTGGTCCCGGCACCCGCGGTCGGGCGTGTCGCCCAGCTCACGGCCCCGCCGCCGACGCTCGCGCGTTGTCGACGGGGTCTTGCACCGGCGCACGGCAGGCCGCGCGCCGGATCTTTGGCTTTGTCGTGCTCCCACGCGATCTCCGGCTCACCGGATCCAGCGCACGCACGAGTTGCCCGGGCTGGCCCGGGCACAAGGGGAAAGAGTACCTACCACAACCGCACAGGTCAAAACGGAGCGGCCTGCGGAGCGTCCACCGCCTGCCGATCGAACCCGTCGCGCCTACCCGCCCGTGGTGGGCACCTACGGACCCAAGTGTACCGGCTTCCGCGCGGACCGGCCCGTCGACCCCGTCACGGCCGCCGTCACGCCTCACGGGCGGGCGCGGGCGTCACCCGAGCGTCAGCAGCAACGCCAGCCCCAGGCCGAGCAGGCTGAGCAGCAGCCCCGCCCAGCCACAGCTGACGCCGGCCACCGCCAGGCCCCGCCCGGTGAACCGGACCGCCGGCGGGGCGGCCGGACGCCGGATCTGCCGCATCCCCAGCAGGCCGGCCACGACGGCGCCCGCGCCGGCCAGGACGCCCAGCACCGTGAAGGCGCCGGCCGCCCAGGCGCCGCCCACGCCGCCGACCGCGCCGACACAGATCACGAGCAACGCGACAAGCGTCGAGACGATCCCGGCCACCAGCGAACCCACGGCCAGGCCGGAGGTGACCGGCGGCACGTCGAGGTGCACCACGCCGAAGGACGTGCCCGCGACCGGGTCGACCCGCTTCGGCGGCCGGGCGGCCTCGCGCGGCGGCGGTGGCGGGGCGACCGGGCCCGGACCCCACCCCGGGGCCGGCGACGGGCCCGCTGCCGCGGGCGAGGCGCCCCACGGGGACACCGACGACGGGCCCGGGACCCCTGCCCCGGGCGAGGCGCCCCAGGGCGACGCCGGCGACAGGCCCGGGTCCCCTCCCCCGGACGGGGCGTTCATGGGCGCCACCGACGGCGGGTACCCCGGCGCGACGGACGGCGTGCCCGCGTCGGGTCGCGCCCACTGCGCCCCGCCGGGCGGGGCGTCGGGATGCGCGGCGGGGTGCGCCACGGGATCGCCGCCCGGGTAGCGCGCCGGTTCCGTCACGGGTCCTCCTGTCGACGTCTCGGCGTCCACCGCCGCGCGACGGACACCGGGCCAGGCTACCGCCGCCGGCCTGACGGCCCGCGCCCGGCGCGAGACCCGTTCCCCGCGGGCGGGCGGTCAGTCCATGTTCGGTGCGAAGTCCTGCCCGTAGGGCGTGTCGGCGAGCCGGACCACCCCGAGCACCACCGCGGCCACCACGCTGACGGCGACGAGCACCAGGCCCGTCCAGGCCAGCCGCTCCCCCCGCCGCAGCCAGGCGGAGCCGGTCAGGAAACCCCCCGAGGCGTACGCCTCCCGGCGCGCCTGGCGGGCGAGCTGGAGCGCCACCGTGGCCGGCACCACGCCGCCGATGAACAGGCCGGTCAGCGCGCCGATCAGGCCGAGTGCGAAGACCGCCCGCGCCTTGGTGGCCCGGGCCGGGTCCGGGTCGAGCGGATGGCGGGGCAGCCCCGGCTGGGCGACGGGCGCCTGCCCGGGTGCGGTCGTCATGCCCCCATCATGCCCCGGTGCGCTCCGCCGCGGCGCCCGCACGGGCCACCCAGGCCCCGGGACGCGGCGAGGCCCCCGGCGCGTGCCGGGGGCCTCGTCGATCGTGCTGCTTAGCGGTACGACCCGAAGTCGAAGTCGTCCAGCGGAACCGCCTGGCCGCTGGCCGGCCCGAAGCCGTAGTCGGTCTCCGGGTAGCCGGTCATCGAGTAGACCTTGGCCTTCGCCTCCTCGGTCGGCTCGACCCGGACGTTGCGGTACTTGCTGATGCCCGTACCGGCCGGGATGAGCTTACCGATGATCACGTTCTCCTTGAGGCCGACGAGCGAGTCGCTGCGCGAGTTGATCGCCGCGTCGGTCAGCACCCGGGTGGTCTCCTGGAAGGAGGCCGCCGAGAGCCAGGAGTCGGTGGCCAGCGAGGCCTTGGTGATACCCATCAGCACCGGACGGCCGGCGGCGGGCTCGCCGCCCTCGGAGACGAGTCGGCGGTTCTCCGACTCGAACAGCGCCCGGTCGACCAGCACGCCCGGCAGGAACTCGGTCGAGCCGGAGTCGATGACCGTCACCCGCTTGAGCATCTGGCGGATGATGATCTCGATGTGCTTGTCGTGGATGAGCACACCCTGCGAGCGGTAGACCTCCTGGACCTCACTGGTCAGGTGGACCTGGACCGCACGCGGACCCATGATCCGCAGCAGCTCGTGCGGGTCGATGGTGCCCTCGGTCAGCTTCTCGCCGACCGCGACGTGACCGCCGTCGTGGGTCCGCAGCCGGACCCGCTTGGAGATCTTGTCGTAGACGATCTCGTCGCTGCCGTCGTCCGGCACCACGATGATCTTCCGCGAGCGCTCGCCGTCCTCGATCCGGATCCGACCCGGGGTGTCGGCGATGGGCGCCTTGCCCTTCGGGACCCGGGCCTCGAAGATCTCCTGGACACGGGGCAGACCCTGGGTGATGTCCTCACCCGCGACGCCACCGGTGTGGAAGGTACGCATCGTCAGCTGCGTACCGGGCTCACCGATCGACTGGGCGGCGATGATGCCGACCGCCTCGCCGACGTCCACGGTCTTGCCGGTCGGCAGCGAGCGGCCGTAGCACGCACCGCAGACGCCCAGCTTCGACTCGCAGGTGAGCACGCTGCGCACCCGGACCGTCTCCGTACCGGCGGCGACGATCTTGTCGACCAGGATCGAGTTGATGTCCTGACCCCGCTCGGCGACGACGACGCCGTCCGGCCCCTTGATGTCGTCGGCCAGCGTCCGGGCGTGCACGCTGGTCTCGGCGTGCTCGTGCACGACCAGCTTGCCGTCGATCCGCTCGCCGATCTGCATCGGGATGGCGCGGTCGGTGCCGCAGTCCTCCTCGCGGATGATGACGTCCTGCGAGACGTCCACCAGACGACGGGTCAGGTAACCCGAGTCGGCGGTACGCAGGGCGGTGTCCGCGAGACCCTTACGGGCACCGTGCGTGGAGATGAAGTACTCCAGCACGGACAGACCCTCCCGGTAGCTGGCCTTGATCGGCCGCGGGATGATCTCGCCCTTCGGGTTGGCCACCAGACCACGGATCGCCGCGATCTGCCGGAGCTGGAGGAGGTTACCGCGAGCACCCGAGTTGATCATCTTCCACAGCGGGTTCTCCTGCGGCAGAGCGGTGTCCATCTCCTTGGCAACCTCGTTGGTCGCCTTGGTCCAGATCTGGATGAGCTCGCCGCGACGCTCCTCCGGGGTCATCAGACCGCGCTGGTACTGCTTGTCGATCTGGTCGGCTTCCTTCTCGTACCGCTCCAGGATCTCCCGCTTGCGCGGCGGGGCGATGACGTCCTCCATGCCGATCGTCACGCCGGACCAGGTGGCCCAGTGGAAGCCGGCCTCCTTGAGCCCGTCCAGGGTGGCGGCCAGCGCCACCTTGGGGAAGCGCTCGGCGAGGTCGTTGACGATCGCGGAGAGCTGACCCTTGCGGATCTCGTAGTTCACGAAGCGGTAGCCCTGCGGCAGCGTCTCGTTGAACAGCACCCGACCGAGGGTCGTCTCGACGGTCAGCGGCTCGCCCTCGACCCAGCCCTCCGGGGCGGTCCACGCCTCGGCGCCGGCGCCGTTGTCGACCCCGACCACGCCACGCAGGCGGATCTTCACCGGGGCCTGCAGGTGCAGCTCGCCGTTGTCGTACGCCATCCGCGCCTCGGCGTCCGAGCTGAACGCCCGGCCCTCGCCCTTCTCGCCCGCCGTGAGGTGGGTGAGGTGGTAGAGGCCGATGACCATGTCCTGGGTGGGCATAGTGACGGGCTTGCCGTCGGCCGGCTTGAGGATGTTGTTCGACGACAGCATCAGGATCCGCGCCTCGGCCTGGGCCTCGGCGGACAGCGGCACGTGCACCGCCATCTGGTCACCGTCGAAGTCGGCGTTGAACGCGGTGCAGACCAGCGGGTGGATCTGGATGGCCTTGCCCTCGACGAGCTGCGGCTCGAAGGCCTGGATGCCCAGGCGGTGCAGGGTCGGCGCCCGGTTCAGCAGGACCGGGTGCTCGCCGATGACCTCTTCGAGCACGTCCCACACGACCGGGCGCTGCCGCTCGACCATCCGCTTGGCGGACTTGATGTTCTGCGCGTGGTTGAGGTCGACCAGCCGCTTCATCACGAACGGCTTGAACAGCTCCAGCGCCATCTGCTTGGGCAGGCCGCACTGGTGCAGCTTCAGCTTCGGGCCGACGACGATGACCGAACGGCCGGAGTAGTCGACGCGCTTGCCCAGCAGGTTCTGCCGGAACCGGCCCTGCTTGCCCTTGAGCATGTCGGAGAGCGACTTCAGCGGGCGGTTGCCCGGCCCGGTGACCGGCCGGCCGCGGCGGCCGTTGTCGAACAGCGCGTCGACGGCCTCCTGGAGCATCCGCTTCTCGTTGTTGACGATGATCTCGGGCGCGCCGAGGTCGATCAGCCGCTTGAGGCGGTTGTTCCGGTTGATCACGCGGCGGTACAGGTCGTTCAGGTCGGAGGTCGCGAAGCGGCCACCGTCGAGCTGCACCATCGGGCGCAGGTCCGGCGGGATGACCGGCACGCAGTCGAGCACCATGCCGAGCGGCGAGTTGCGGGTGTTCAGGAACGCCGCGACGACCTTGAGCCGCTTGAGCGCCCGGATCTTCCGCTGGCCCTTGCCGGAGCGGATGGTCTCGCGCAGGTTCTCGGCCTCGGCGTCGAGGTCCATGTTCTGGACCAGCGCCTTGATGGCCTCGGCGCCCATGCCGCCGGTGAAGTACTCGCCGAACCGGTCCCGCAACTCGCGGTAGAGCAGTTCGTCGGTGACGAGCTGCTTCGGCTCCAGCTTGCGGAAGGTGTCCAGCACCTCGTCCAGGCGGTCGATCTCGCGCTGGGCCCGGTCGCGGATCTGGCGCATCTCGCGCTCTCCGCCCTCCTTGACCTTGCGCCGGACGTCCGCCTTGGCACCCTCGGCCTCCAGCTCGGCCAGGTCGGCCTCGAGCTTGGTGGCCCGCTTCTCGATCTCCGAGTCGCGGCTGTTCTCGGCCTGCCGCTTCTCGGCCAGGATCTCGTTCTCGATCGTCGAGAGGTCACGGTGACGCGACTCGGCGTCCACGCTCGTCACGACGTACGAGGCGAAGTAGATGATCTTTTCGAGGTCCTTGGGGGCGAGGTCCAGCAGGTAGCCCAGCCGGCTCGGCACGCCCTTGAAGTACCAGATGTGGGTCACCGGCGCGGCGAGCTCGATGTGCCCCATCCGCTCGCGGCGGACCTTCGACCGCGTCACCTCGACGCCGCAGCGCTCGCAGATGATGCCCTTGAACCGGACCCGCTTGTACTTACCGCAGTAGCACTCCCAGTCCCGCTGCGGACCGAAGATCTTCTCGCAGAAGAGCCCGTCCTTTTCCGGCTTCAGGGTGCGGTAGTTGATCGTCTCAGGCTTCTTGACCTCACCGTGCGACCACTGACGGATGTCGTCAGCGGTGGCGAGGCCGATGCGCAGCTCGTCGAAGAAGTTGACGTCGAGCACTATGTCCCCTATGTCGTCGTCTGTACTGCTAGCTAGTGGGTGGGGTCGGGAGCCGGCGAGCCGGCCCCCGACCGCTCACCTCAGACCTCTTCGACCGAGCTCGGCTCGCGCCGGGACAGGTCGATGCCCAGCTCCTCCGCGGCGCGGAACACCTCGTCGTCGGTCTCGCGCATCTCCAGGGCCACGCCGTCGCTGGACAGCACCTCGACGTTGAGGCACAGCGACTGCAGCTCCTTGAGCAGCACCTTGAACGACTCCGGGATGCCCGGCTCCGGGATGTTCTCGCCCTTGACGATGGCCTCGTAGACCTTGACCCGGCCGAGGACGTCGTCGGACTTGATCGTCAACAGCTCCTGCAAGGCGTACGCGGCGCCGTACGCCTGCATCGCCCAGCACTCCATCTCGCCGAAGCGCTGGCCACCGAACTGCGCCTTACCACCCAGCGGCTGCTGCGTGATCATCGAGTACGGACCGGTCGACCGGGCGTGGATCTTGTCGTCGACCAGGTGGTTGAGCTTCAGGATGTAGATGTAGCCGACCGCGATCGGGTCCGGCAGCGGCTCGCCGGAGCGACCGTCGAACAGCTGCGCCTTGCCGGTGGAACCGATCAGCTGCTTGCCGTCCCGGTTGGGCAGGGTCGACGCCAGCAGGCCGGAGATCTCCTCCTCGCGGGCACCGTCGAAGACCGGCGTGGCCACGTTGGTGTCCGGCTCCGACTCGTGCGCCTCGATGGAGCGCAGCTGGCGCTTCCACTCGGCGTCGTCGCCGTCGACGCTCCAGCCCGTCTTCGCCACCCAGCCAAGGTGCGTCTCCAGCACCTGGCCGATGTTCATCCGGGACGGCACACCGAGCGGGTTGAGCACGATGTCGACGGGCGTGCCGTCCTCCAGGAACGGCATGTCCTCGATCGGCAGGATCTTGGAGATGACGCCCTTGTTGCCGTGCCGGCCGGCGAGCTTGTCGCCGTCCTGGATCTTCCGCTTCTGGGCGACGTAGACCCGGACCAGCTCGTTGACGCCCGGCGGCAGCTCGTCGCCGTCCTCGCGGGAGAAGGTACGCACGCCGATGACCGTGCCGGTCTCGCCGTGCGGCACCTTCAGCGAGGTGTCGCGGACCTCGCGCGCCTTCTCACCGAAGATCGCGCGGAGCAGCCGCTCCTCCGGGGTCAGCTCGGTCTCGCCCTTGGGCGTGACCTTGCCGACCAGGATGTCGCCGGGGACGACCTCGGCGCCGATCCGGATGATGCCGCGCTCGTCGAGGTCGGCGAGCATCTCCTCGCTGACGTTCGGGATGTCGCGGGTGATCTCCTCCGGGCCCAGCTTGGTGTCCCGGGCGTCGACCTCGTGCTCCTCGATGTGGATCGAGGTGAGCACGTCCTGCTGCACGAGGCGCTGCGACAGGATGATCGCGTCCTCGTAGTTGTGGCCCTCCCAGCACATGAACGCCACGAGCAGGTTGCGCCCGAGCGCCATCTCGCCCTCGTCGGTGCACGGACCGTCGGCGATGACCTGACCGGCCTCGACGCGGTCGCCCTCGAAGACGACCGGCTTCTGGTTGACACAGGAGCCGGCGTTGGAGCGGCGGAACTTGTGCAGCAGGTACGTGCGGCGGTGGCCGTCGTCCTGGTGGATGGTGATGTAGTCGGCGCAGAGGTCCTCGATGACGCCGCCGACCTCGGCGACGACCACGTCACCGGCGTCGACCGCGGCACGGTATTCCATGCCGGTGCCGACGAGCGGGGACTCGGCCTTGACCAGCGGCACCGCCTGGCGCTGCATGTTGGCGCCCATCAGCGCCCGGTTGGCGTCGTCGTGCTCGAGGAACGGGATCATCGCGGTGGCGACCGAGGTCATCTGCCGCGGCGACACGTCCATGTAGTCGACGGCGCTCGGCACCACGTCCTCGGTCTCGCCGCCCTTACGGCGGCACAGGACCCGGTCCTCGGCGAACGTGCCGTCGGCCTTCAGCGGCGCGTTGGCCTGCGCCTTGACGAACCGGTCCTCCTCGTCCGCGGTCAGGTAGTCGATCTGGTCGGTGACCCGACCGTCGACGACCTTCCGGTACGGCGTCTCGATGAAGCCGAACGGGTTGACCCGGGCGAAGGTGGACAGCGCGCCGATCAGACCGATGTTCGGGCCTTCCGGCGTCTCGATCGGGCACATCCGGCCGTAGTGGGACGGGTGCACGTCGCGGACCTCGAAGCCGGCCCGCTCCCGGGACAGACCACCCGGGCCGAGCGCGCTCAGCCGGCGCCGGTGGGTCAGGCCCGCCAGCGGGTTGGTCTGGTCCATGAACTGGGACAGCTGCGACGTGCCGAAGAACTCCTTGATCGCCGCCACCACGGGACGGATGTTGATCAGGGTCTGCGGCGTGATCGCCTCGACGTCCTGGGTGGTCATCCGCTCGCGGACGACCCGCTCCATCCGGGACAGACCGACCCGGACCTGGTTCTGGATCAGCTCACCCACGGTACGCAGGCGCCGGTTGCCGAAGTGGTCGATGTCGTCGGCCTCGTAGCCGTCCTCACCGGCGTGCAGCCGGCAGAGGTACTCCACGGTGGCGACGATGTCGTCCTCGGTCAGGGTGCCGGTCGTGATCGGCACCTCCAGCTCGAGCTTCTTGTTGAACTTGTAACGACCGACCTTGGCGACGTCGTACCGCTTCGGGTTGAAGAAGAGGTTGTCGAGCAGGGTCTGGGCGTTCTCGCGGGTCGGCGGCTCGCCAGGGCGGAGCTTCCGGTAGATGTCGAGCAACGCCTCGTCCGCGCCGGCGATGTGGTCCTTCTCGAGCGTGGTCATCATCAGCTCGGACCAGCCGAACCGCTCGCGGATGCGCTCGGCCGACCAACCGACGGCCTTGAGCAGGACGGTGACGGCCTGCCGGCGCTTGCGGTCGATGCGGACGCCGACCGTGTCGCGCTTGTCGATGTCGAACTCCAGCCAGGCGCCCCGGCTGGGAATGACCTTGACGCTGGTGAGGTCGCGGTCGGAGGTCTTGTCCGGCTGCTTGTCGAAGTAGACGCCCGGGGACCGGACGAGCTGGCTGACCACGACGCGCTCGGTGCCGTTGATGATGAAGGTGCCCTTCGGCGTCATCATCGGGAAGTCACCCATGAACACCGTCTGGCTCTTGATCTCGCCGGTGGTGTTGTTGGTGAACTCCGCGGTCACGAAGAGCGGGGCGCAGTAGGTCAGGTCCTTCTCCTTGCACTCCTCGATCGAGGCCTTGACCTCGTCGAAGCGCGGAGCCGAGAAGGAGAGCGACATGGTGCCGGAGAAGTCCTCAATGGGACTGATCTCGTCGAGGATCTCCGCGAGACCCGAGCGTGCGTGCGGGTCGTCCGCCGACCGGCCCTGCCAAGCCTCGTTGCCGACGAGCCAGTCGAAGGACTCGTTCTGGATGGCGAGGAGGTTGGGGACCTCGAGGTGTTCGGTGATCCTGCCGAATGAAACTCGGCGGGGAGCGAATGCGCTCGACGTACGACTGGTCTTCGCAGGGCGGGAAGCTGCCAAGATGCGTCCTTCCGAGGACCGGTGCTGCAGAACGGCTGGTACGCGTGCACTCCAATGACCCCACCAGAAATATCCGTAAACGGACATTTCCGAGCAGGGGTCAAGTCGGAAGGCAGCGCAAACTAGCAGTGTAGCCGAGAGGCTAACCGCTGTCCAGCCCAACCCGCAGGTCGTCGCGGAACGTGCCTCGGGACCCCTGAACCGGGGTCGAACCGGGCCGCTCGGAACGCGACGTTCCTGCCGGGCCGCTCAGGTGCCGCGGCCGATGGTGTCGCCGCTGCCATTACCCAAGTGGTGGCCGTTGCAAGCGCGGAAGGTCTTGCTGTGTCAGCGTGCCTGTCAGTGCGGGGCCGCGTCAAGGCCCGGCATCCGGGTCGCCGCTTCTTTCCCACCGACGGGCTACTCCCGGGCCCCGGTCGCCGACCGTGGCGGCGCGTCGACGCCCTGCTCACCGCCCCTGTCGCCGGATCCACCACGAAGGCGGGCGGCGATCCAGTGTCGGATCACCGCCCGCCGTGACGCGGTGTGCCCCGGCTCACCGAGCCGGACACGCGCCTGGTGGTACGTCAGGTCACTTGAGGGTGACCTTGGCGCCCTCGCCCTCGAGCTTGGTCTTCGCCTTCTCGGCGGTCTCCTTGTTGGCCTTCTCCAGGACGGCCTTCGGAGCGGCCTCGACCAGGTCCTTGGCCTCCTTGAGGCCCAGGCCGGTCAGCTCGCGCACGACCTTGATGACCTGGATCTTCTTGCCGCCGTCAGCCTCGAGGATGACGTCGAACTCGTCCTTCTCCTCCTCGACCGGAGCGGCGGCGGCCGGGCCGGCCGGGCCGGCGACGGCGACCGGAGCGGCCGCGGTGACCTCGAAGGTCTCCTCGAACTGCTTCACGAACTCGGAGAGCTCGATCAGCGTCATCTCCTTGAACGCGTCGAGCAGCTCGTCGGTGCTGAGCTTCGCCATGTCTGGCGTCCTTTCCTGAATCTGTTAGGTAAGAACTGGGTGCGCCGCGGGGCCTCAGGCCGCCTCGGCGCCCTCCTTCTCGCGCTTGTCCTGCAGGGCGGCCGCCAGACGGGCGGTCTTCGACAGCGGGGCCTGGAACAGGGCCGCGGCCTTGCTCAGGTTGCCCTTCATCGCGCCGGCCAGCTTGGCCAGCAGCACCTCACGGGACTCCAGGTCGGCGAGCTTCGTGACCTCGGCCGCGGTAATGGCCTTGCCCTCGAAGACACCGCCCTTGATGACGAGCTTCGGGTTGGCCTTCGCGAAGTCGCGAAGGCCCTTCGCCGCCTCGACGACGTCGCCCGAAACGAAAGTCAGCGCGGTAGGACCGGAGAACATCTCGTCGAGGCCGGAGATACCAGCGTCGGTCGCGGCACGCTTCGCGAGCGTGTTCTTCGCAACGGTGTAGCTGGTCTCCTTGCCGAGCGAGCGCCGCAGCTGGGTGAGCTGGGAAACCGTCAGACCGCGGTACTCGGTCAGCACCGTGGCACCCGCGTTGCGGAAGCTCTCGGTCAGCTCAGCGACGGCCGTGGCCTTGTCGGCCCGGATCGGCTTGTCCGCCATGTCCCTCCTCTCTCGTTACTCGAGGCCGGTCACCGTCGTCGGCCGGAGCTTTCGACGGGGGCGCAGGTGCCACGACAACGAGAAAGGCCCCGGCGCAGGGCGCACGGGGCGAGGGCCGGCACACGGACACGGTCGGCGGACCATGCTCAGCACCGATTTTCGCTTACCGCCCTGCGCGGGTCGCCCGTAGTCGCGGGACCTTCGACCGTGCCGGGGCACGGTGACCAGCGGTCTCTGGGTGGAACTTCGCGGCCTAGGTTACGCGAGGAGCCCCGCGACCACCAAATCGCCCCCCGGTGGGCCGGGTCACTCCCCCACACCCGAGGGCCGACGGTCAGGGTCGGTGGCGCCGCCGCCACAGGTACGCCGCTGCGGCCGCCGCGCTCCAGGCCACGGCCCAGGCGGTGAGCAGGCCCACCGTGGACGCGGCCAGGCCGTCGGCGGCGGCCCGCGCGGTGGCCATCACCGGCGGCGCCAGCCACGGCGCCACCGAGCCGCTCAGGCCGAGGGTGACCGCGCCGACCCCGCCGAGCGCGAGCACCGCGACGCCGTAGCCGGCGCTGCCCGTGGAGGCGCGGCTGGCCAGCGCCCCGAGCGCCACCGCCGCGGGTACGGCCAGCAGGTGCGCCCACAGCCCGACGGCGATCCCCACCGGCACCGACCGGTCGCCCGGTCCCACCGGACCGGCGACCCCGCCCACCAGCCACGGGAAGACCAGCGCGACGGCCACCGTGCCGAGCCCGGCCACGCCGGCCGCCAGCAGCCCGGCCAGTCGCTCCCGGCGCACCCCGACGAGCGCCTGCGCCAGCCGGCGCTGCACGTCCGGCTCGACGTCCAGCAGCACCTTGGTCTGCCAGGCGAGCACCGGGAAGAGCACCACCGCCGAGACGCCGTACGCCTCCCCCGGCTGCGCCCGGCCGCCGCCGTAGAGGACGCCGAGAGCCACCAGGCCGGCCAGCAGCGGGGCCAGCGCCCGTCCCGTACGCAGGAAGCCCGCCAGCCGCAGCCGGAGCAGTGCGGTCACCGTGGCCCTCCGGTGGTCCCGCCCGTGGCCTCTGGCGCCCAGGCGACGGGCGGCGCGCCGGGGTCCACGGTCGCCGTCGGCGGCCCCTCGGCGTCGTCCGGGGCGGCCACGCCGGGTCGGGCGGGCCGGCGTACGCGAAGGATCCGGTGCCCCTCGGCGCGCAGCCGGGCGACGGTGCCGTCGACCCGCGCCACCGGGACCGCGACCTCGACCACCGCCAGCGCCGCCTCCGCCGACGGGGCGGCCTCGGTGACCGTGCCGTCCGCCACCGTCCACCGGCGGGCACCCGGCAGCCGGGCGATCTCGCCCCGGTGGTCGCTGACCAGCACCGAACCGCCCGCCGCCGCCACCTCGTCGATCACCTCGGGCACGAGGTCCCGGGTCGCGGCGTCGAGGCCCTCCCACGGCTCGTCGAGGACCAGCAGGCCGGGCGGACGCAGCATCGCCTGGGCCAGGCCGACCTTCTGGGCGGTGCCCTTGGACAGCTCCGGCAGGCGGACCCGGCGGAACCCGGACAGGCCCAGCCGGGAGGTCCAGTGGTCGACCGCGTGGCCGGCGGCCGCCGGGTCGAGGCCGGCGACACGTCCCATGGCGGTCAGGTAGTGCTCGACGGTGAAGGGTTGGTCGGCCGGGAAGCGCTCCGGGACCCACCCGACGTGCCGGGGTCGACCGGTGACCCGCCCCCGGCTCGGCCGCAGCACCCCGGCCGCCACCTGGAGCAGGGTCGACTTGCCCACACCGTTGCGGCCGAGGACGACCACGACCTCACCGGGGCCGATCCGCACCGCGGCTTCCCGCAGCACCCACGGGCCCCGCCGCCGGTAGCGCAGCCAGACGTTCTCCAGGCGCACCGGCCGAGCATGCCACAACCGACACGGAACGGGGCGCCGCCACGATGTGGCGACGCCCCGTCACGGGTACGGATGCTCAGGCCTCGGCCGGAGCCTCCTGCAGGTTCTTCACCACGTTGGGGTCGACCGGGACGCCCGGGCCCATGGTGGTGGTGAGGGTGACCTTCTTGAGGTACTTGCCCTTCGCGGCGGACGGCTTGGCCCGCAGGACCTCGTCGAGGACCGCCGCGTAGTTGTCGATCAGCTGGGTCTCGGAGAACGAGGCCTTGCCGATGATCAGGTGCAGGTTGGAGTGCTTGTCCACCCGGAAGGTGATCTTACCGCCCTTGATGTCCGAGACCGCCTTGGTGACGTCCATGGTCACCGTGCCGGTCTTCGGGTTCGGCATGAGACCGCGCGGGCCCAGGATCCGCGCGATCCGGCCGATCTTGGCCATCTGGTCCGGCGTGGCGATCGCCGCGTCGAAGTCGAGCCAACCGCCCTGGATCCGGGCGACCAGCTCGTCGGTGCCCACCTCGTCCGCACCGGCGGCGACGGCCTCCTCGGCCTTCGCACCGGCGGCGAAGACGATCACGCGGGCGGTCTTACCGGTGCCGTGCGGCAGGTTGACCACGCCACGGACCATCTGGTCCGCCTTGCGGGGGTCGACGCCGAGGCGCATGGCGACCTCGACCGTGGCGTCGAACTTGGCGGAGGTGGTGTCCTTGGCCAGCTTCACGGCCTCGGCGGGGGTGTAGAGCTTCGACCGGTCGATGACCTCGGCGGCCTTGCGGTAGCTCTTGCTGCGCTGCATTTTCTACGTACTCCTGTGGTCTATGGCGGGCCGCGGCTTCCCGCGCGCCCTCCCACGAACTGGATCTGGCGGTGACCGAGGTCAGTCGTTGACGACAATGCCCATCGACCGGGCGGTGCCGGCGATGATCTTCGCAGCCTGGTCGATGTCGTTGGCGTTGAGGTCGACCATCTTCTTCTCGGCGATCTCACGCACCTGGGCCTGCGACACCGAGCCGACCTTGTCCTTCTGCGGGACGCCCGAGCCCTTCTCCACCCCGGCGGCCTTGAGCAGCAGCCGGGCGGCGGGCGGGGTCTTCAGGACGAAGGTGAAGCTGCGGTCCTCGTAGACGCTGATCTCGGCGGGGACGATGTCGCCCCGCTGAGCCTCGGTCTGCGCGTTGTAGGACTTGCAGAACTCCATGATGTTCACGCCGTGCTGGCCGAGCGCGGGGCCGACCGGCGGCGCCGGCGTGGCCTGGCCCGCCTTCAGCTGAAGCGTGAAAGTCTTGACGAGCTTCTTCTTCGGAGGCATGTCTCTTCCTGGGGCTTGGAACTGGGAAAGGTGCCGGCCGCAGGCGCGCACGGTCAGCGCGATGCGACAGCGGCGACGTTCTAGAGTAGCGCAGCGTCCCGCCGCCGCCTGCGCCGAGGTCGGGCGGGGGGCGGAACAGGTACGCCGGCGGCCGGCCGCTGCCCACCGCCGGCGCTCCCGACGTCAGATCTTGGCGACCTGGTTGAAGTTCAGCTCCACCGGCGTCTCGCGACCGAAGATCGACACCAGCACCTTGAGCTTCTGCTGGTCGGCGTTGATCTCGCTGATCGTCGCCGGCAGCGAGGCGAAGGCGCCGTCGGTGACGGTGACCGAGTCGCCGACCTCGAAGTCGAGGACCTTGATCTCGGGCTTGGCCTTCTTCTGCTCGGTCTCGACGGCCGGCGCCAGCCACTTCAGCACCTCGTCGAGGGAGAGCGGGGCCGGGCGGTCGGCCCGGTCCGTCGCGCCCACGAAGCCGGTGACACCCGGCGTGTTGCGCACGCAGGAGTAGGACTCGGCGGTCAGCTCCATCCGGACCAGGATGTAGCCCGGGAAGACCTTGGCCTGGATCTGCGACCGCTTCCCGTTCTTGACCTCCACCTCTTCCCGGGTCGGCACCTCGACCTGGTAGATGTAGTCCTCCATGTCGAGGCTCGTGATCCGGGTCTCGAGGTTGGTCTTGACCTTGTTCTCGTAGCCGGCGTACGAGTGCACCACGTACCAGTCGCCCGGCGCGTAGCGCAGCTTCTGCCGCAGCTCGGCGACCGGGTCGTAGTCCTCGTCCGGCGCGGGCTCGGTGGTGGGGAACTCCGGCTCGCTGGCGGCCTCGACCGACTCGTCACCAGCCGCCGTCGCCACCGTGGACTGCTCGTCCGTGGTCTCGGCGGTCTCGTCGTACTCAGGCACGCTCGCTCACTTCCGTCACTATCGGCTCAGTCGGCCGGTCAGCTGGGGTTGCCGAAGACCCACAGCACGCCCTTCGCGAAGGCGAAGTCAAGGCCGGCCACGATCGTCAGCATCACCGCGACGAAGGCGACCACAACGGCCGTGTAGGTCAGCAGTTCCTTGCGGGTCGGCCAGATGACCTTACGCAGTTCCGCCACGACCTCGCGGATGAATCGGGCGATGCGGCCGAACAGACCGACCCGGTCGGTTTCCGCCTTGGTCTTCGGCTTGCTGTCCGCCGAATCCGCCTTCGCCCGCGAGCGCGTCGCGGTGCCGCCCCGGGATACCGGCTCCTCGGCGTCGGTGGCGTCGTCATCGGCCACGTCGTCAACGACCTCGTCGTGCAGACGGTCGTCGCCGGCGTCCTCGCCGCGCCGCTTCTTGTCGGCCACTTCGCCCTCCGTCGCGGGATGTCGGGGTCGCACGCTGTCGGGCGTGCGCGGCGCTTGGTCACGCCGGCCGGACCAACCGTCCCGCGACGGGCCGCGGCCGGCGGATCAGCCGGGAGGGCCCGAATGCCTCGGGGCCACCCCGCCGATGCCACCACCACGGGCCGGACGCCGCCGTAAGGCGGCGCGACCCACGGGAACGGTCAGGCCTGAGGCGCAGGGGTGACAGGACTTGAACCTGCAGCCTGCGGTTTTGGAGACCGCTGCTCTGCCAATTGAGCTACACCCCTGTGCGGCAATGCTCACCCCGCCCGGTCATGCACGACCGTGCAGGGGTTACTTGCCCCACGGCGGACCAGTGTACGGGTAGCGGCACCACTTTCCCAACCGGTCTGCCCCTCGCGCGTCGGATGCCTGGTCAGCGGGCCGTCCGGACGGTCGCGCGAGCCTGCGAGAGCACCTTCTCCCCCCGGCAGACGGCGGTCACGTCGAGCCTGGTCAGGCCGTCCTCGGTGACCTCCCGGACCACGGCCGTGACCTCGATCTCGGTGCCCTCGTCGTCGTCCGGGACGACCACCGGCCGGGTGAAGCGGACGTTGTAGTCGACGATCGCGTCGGGCGCCCCGGCCCACTCCGCCACCGCGCGGCCGACCAGCGCCATGGTGAACATGCCGTGGGCGATCACGCCGGGCAGACCCACCTTCGTGGCGGTCCGGTCGTTCCAGTGGATCGGGTTGAAGTCCCCCGAGGCGCCGGCGTAGCGGACCAGGTCCGCGCGCGTCACCCGGAACGTCCTGGCTGGCAGTTCCATCTCAGCCCTCCCCGCGTACGACGAGCTTCGACCAGACGGTCACGACCGGCTCACCGGCCGGGGTGGCGACCTCGGTGCGGGTGGTCAGGAAGCCGTGCCCGCCACGGCTGCTGACGTCGTCGATGACGCTGACGCAGACCAGCTCGTCCCCCGCCACCACCGGCCGGGCGTAGGCGAAGCGCTGGTCGCCGTGGACGACGCGGCTGTAGTCGACGCCGAGGGCCGGGTCGTCGATGATCTGCTGGTTGGCCGCCATCGTGAGCACGATGGGGAAGGTCGGCGGGGCGACCACGTCCGGGTGGCCGAGCGCGCGGGCGGCCTCCGGATCGTGGTGGGCCGGATCGGCGGCGCCGATCGCCGTGGCGAACTCGCGGATCTTTTCTCGGCCCACCTGGTAGGGGGCGGTCGGCGGATACGTCCGGCCGACGAAGGACGGGTCCAGGGACATGCCGCGAACCTACACGCAAACGCCGATCGCCGATCCGTACGGTCGGCGGCGGCCGGAGCCGCGCCGTCCCTACGGACCGGCGATCGGGAAGTGCCTGAGGACCGGGCCGGCGGTGCCGGCCGTGGGTCAGCGGGTCTCGCGGTGGACCGTGTGCTTGCCGTCCCGCGGGCAGAACTTCTTCAGCTCGATGCGGTCGGGGTCGTTACGACGGTTCTTGCGCGTGATGTAGTTGCGCTCCTTGCACTCCACACACGCCAAAGTGATCTTCGGCCGGACATCGGTCGCCTTCGCCACGGCGGAGTGCCTTCCTCGCTACGGGTAACAACTACGGCGCATCAGCCTACGCGCTGACGGCGCGGACATGCAAAGTGGGCGCCAGTGGCGCCCATCCCACCGACCGCCGGGAGCTGGCCCGGTGGACGAGAGTAGCGGTGGCCGGACTTGAACCGGCGACACAGCGATTATGAGCCGCTTGCTCTACCATCTGAGCTACACCGCCGTGGCGGGTCCAGCCGGACCCTCTGAGCCCCCTTACGGAATCGAACCGTAGACCTTCTCCTTACCATGGAGACGCTCTGCCGACTGAGCTAAGGGGGCCTGCGCGATCTCCCCGGGGGTGACGCGCAGGGGATACATTACACGGCCGTGCGGCGGAGATGAAATCGGATCCCCCACAGGCGCGTCTCCGCAGTTCAGGGCACGGCCCGCAGCCGGGGCAGCTCCCCCGGGGAGATCGTCTCCGGGTCCACCTGGGCGCCGAACCAGGCCTCCAGCCGCTCGTACGGCAACGGGCGGCTGAACAGGAAGCCCTGGCCGATCTCGCAGCCGATGTCCTGGAGCAGCTCCAGGGTCAGCTCGCTCTCCACGCCCTCGGCGACCACGGCCAGGCCGAACTGCTGGGAGAGCGTGACCACCGCGTTGACGATCGCCAGGTCGCCCGGGTCCGTCGCCATGCCCTGCACGAAGGAGCGGTCGACCTTCACCTCGTGCACCGGCAGGCGGCGCAGGTGGGCCAGGGACGAGTCGCCGGTGCCGAAGTCGTCCACCGACAGCCGTACGCCGAGGTCCCGCAGTCGCCGCAGGGTCGGGATGGGCCGGTCGGTGCCGTCCAGCACCCCGGCCTCCTTGATCTCCAGCGTGAGCAGCTGCGGCGGCACGCCGTACTCGTCGAGCAGCTCCTTGACGCGGGCCGGGAAGTGCTGGTCGGTGAGCGTACGCGCGGAGAGGTTGACCGCGACGGCGAGCGGCTGGCCGGCGTGCGTCCAGTCCCGGCTGCGCCGCAGCCCCTCGCGGAGCACGAACTCGGTGAACCGGCCGAGCTGGCCGGTGTGCTCGGCCACCGCGACGAAGTCCTCCGGGGCGACCGTGCCGTGCGCCGGGTGCTCCCAGCGGGCCAGGCACTCCACGCCGACCAGCCGGCGGTCGCGCAGCGTCACCTTGGGCTGGAAGTAGACCTCCAGCTCGTCGGCGTCCAGCGCGCGCCGCAGGTCGCCGGCGAGGCCGAGCCGCCGCAGCGACCGCGACTCCAGCGTCGGGCTGAACAGCTGCACGCTGCCCGGCACGGACTTGGCCGCCGTCGCCGCCAGATCCACCCGTTGCAGCAGGGCGACGGCGTCGCTGCCGTGGTCGGGGTGCACGGCGACACCGACGGCCGTGTCCACGTCGAGGGTGAGCGCGTCGAAGACCATCTCGTCGCGGATCTGCTCGCGCAGCTGCGCGGCCAGCTCCATCGCCGCCTCGGCGCTCTCCAGGCGCAGCGTCACCAGGAACTCGTCCCCGCCGGCCCGCCCGACCAGGGCCGCCGAGGGTACGCAGGAGCGCAGCCGGTTGGCGACCTCCACCAGGACCTTGTCGCCGGCGGCGTGCCCGAGCGACTCGTTGACCTGGCGCAGCCGGTCGACGTCGAACAGCAGCAGGGCCACCACCTCGCCGGGCGCCCGGATCTTGACGGCCTCCTCCAGCGCGCCCGTGATCCGTCGCCGGTTCGGCAGCCTGGTCAGCGTGTCGTGGCTGGCGTCGTGCCGGAGCCGGTCGACCAGCCGCGAGTTTTCCAACGCCACCGCCGCGTGCGCCGCCACCGTCTCGAAGAGCGGCACGTCGGTGCGGACGAAGTAGTTGCTGTCCCCCAGCCGGTTGGCCACCTCCAGCGTCCCGATGACCGCCTGGCCGGACCGCAGTGGAAGGACGATCACGTCCTTGACCCGGTGCGTCGAGAGGGGGGCGCGCAGGTCGCCGTCGGTCGTCAGTCCTCGACCGACGGCCACGGTGCGGCCCTCGTCCCGGGCCCGTTCCCGCAGGGCGGCCGGGGTCTTGGCGAAGTCGAGCAGGCCGGGGGCGTCGTTGCGCGCGGTCAGCAGCACCTCGGGGTGCCGGCCCTGGGCGGGCAGCCAGAGCGTCGCGTACTCGGCCTGCATGAGCGCCCGTACGCGGCCCAGGAGGGCGTCGGGCAGCGTGCCGTACTCACCGCTCTCGCTGACCGCGCGGCTCAGCTCGTACATGTCGGTGAGGGTGCGGTGCTGCCGGAAGAACTGCGCGTACGCCCGGTAGACGAAGGCCAGCGCGACGAGGAGCGCCCCCAGCAGCAGCAACGACCACCAGGTGGCCGCGATGAGGATGAGGACGATGATGCCGATGGCAATATTGATCATCGCTGCCAGAAGCCCCGGCATCGACTGCCGGAACGCGCCCCGGCCCGCCTGCCAGCCCTGCAACAGTGTGTGCACGCCGGCGACCGAGGCCATGCTCAGCAGGTTCACCATGCTGGCCGCAAAGAACAGCTTGAGCCAGGTGGCCGGGCCGACATCCTCGACGGGCGGCAGGGCCTGGAGCACGAGGACGGCCAGGGACGAACCCGCGGCCGCGCGGCCCACGTTGAACCAGAACTTCGTCGGGCCGAACCGGTGCCTGAGGTGCGACACGGCCGACGCGACCGTGTAGATCATGACAACCGTCAGCGGTTCGACGAGATAGAACGCCAGGACCAGTGGGATCTCGGTCAGCGTCACGCCGAGGGACTGCCGCCGAACGGTGAAGTTCAGTACCGGGATCCCGGCGGCCACCATGGCCACGAGAAGTGGCAGCGCGAGCGACCACCCGCCGAACGGCTGCGGCGCGACCAAGCCGACCGCCGTCGTGCAGACGATGGCGATCAGGGCCAACGGCCCGGTGATCAGCCACGCGTATTCAGTCGAGCGGGGGCCGGTGGGGCCACGACCCGCCATCCCGTGCCCCCTTACCGGCCCCCGCTCGACTGAATACGCGTGGCTGATCACCGGGCCGTT